>CAYLJT010000048.1:0-18450 GCA_964383995.1 uncultured Polyangiaceae bacterium | reverse complement strand
TGAAGAATGCATTGTACCTATTGATCCTCGGCTCGTTGACCACCCTCGTCGGCTGCTCGGTGGACGCCTCGTCCGACGACGTGGGCTCCGGTAGCGCCGCGATCACCTGCGCTTCGAGCGCGAGCTGCCCCGATGGGCTCGAATGCGAGGCGGAGCACGGCGCGTCGACCTGCCAACCGCACAACGGCGGGGACGGATCACCGGGCGCCGACTGCGCCAGCGACGCCGACTGCGAGGCCGGCCTCGAATGTGAGATGGAACACGGTGTTACCTACTGCAAGGCGCATGGCGGCGATGACGGCAGCGCGGGCGCCGCGTGCGACGCCGACCTTACGTGCGAGGCTGGTTTGGAGTGCGAGACCGAGCACGGCGTGTCGTTCTGCAAGCCGCACGACGATGGCAGTGTGCCGGGCGCGACCTGCGTGACCGACGCCGATTGCGCCGCCGGGGAAGAGTGTGACAAGAGTGACCTCGTCTGCAAGGCGCATGGAGGGTAGGCCTGGCCCGAATGAAATAGGCCGCTACCATCGAGCCAGCCGTCCGCGGCCGAGCTCCCCCTCTCCCCGGTGAAACCATGACTCCCTCGTTCCGAACCTTCCTCTTGCCCGTCGCTGCGAGCCTTCTTTTCGCGTGTGGCGGTGCCGAGAACGACGTCGATGACGGATCGGGTGGGCAGGCCGGAGGGGGCGCAAGCCTCCCTACCTGCCCTCCCGATACGGGCGCCGAACCGGCGCACACGGACGTCACGGGCAGCTACTCCGTGCCGGTCCCCGCCGAGCTCGAGCCCTACGCAAGCTACCTGGTCGACAGCATCACGGCGTGTCAGCGCGCAGGCGTGGTGGAGCTTGGCTACAAACTGCCCGCGCTCCTCGTGGGCAAGCCCCAGCGCGTCTCGTTCAGCGGAAGCTACGACCCGAACGCCGACGTCTTGATGCTGAGCGGTGATGGCAGCGCGACCTGCGACGTGTCGAGCGCAGGTTGGTCGTGTTTGGAGCACTTCGTCGGCGTTGCGGTCGACCTCGAGGCCGTCGCCAAAGAAGCCGAAGGTCTGCCCGCGGCCGAGGTCCAGGGTCGCCTCGACGTCGCGGCCTATTTCGGCGGTGATCCCATCGGGATCCTGGATTTCTTACCCATGCCTTAGCGCATCGCTTCCTTCGAATCGGCGCACCAGCCAACGAATTTCAAACCCGCATTTTGCAAGCCCATCGCTCGCGACCCATGGGCAACTTGGCAGCCGGCCGAAGATCTGCCATCGTGCGGCATGCTCTTTCCGCGGCGCCAATTTCTCCTCGGCACCATGGCCGGCGTGATGGGCGCCACCTTGCCGAGCGCGCGAGCCGACGAAGCAGCGAAAAAGGCCTCCCTAAAGGCGCCTACCTCCAACGATCTGGACCTCGTCGATGTCCAGGTGCCCGGCGACCGCGCCGTTGGACGCCGCTTCCTTCTGTGCCTCCCCAAGCACCTTCAACCTGGAGAAAAGGTGCCCCTCGTGGTGCTGTTGCATGGCTTGGGAGAGACCGGTGACGAGCGGACTGGCGTCTACGCATGGGTAGAACGGTATGGTCTGCTCAGCGCCTACGAACGCTTGCGCAGGCTGCCCATCGTTCGCTCGTCCAAGCGCGAAGACTGGACGGAGGCGCGCCTCGCGGAGGTGAACGCGGACCTCGCCCAAAAGGCTTTTCGCGGCCTTTGCCTCGTGTGTCCATTTACACCGAACATCCACAAAACATCGAGCCCGGCCGCCAGCCTGGACACCTACGCCAACTGGCTGACGGAGGTCGTGATACCCAGAGCGCGCAAGGACGCACCGGTCCTGGACGACCCCGCGTCCACCACCCTGGATGGTTGTTCCTTGGGTGGCTACATGGCCCTGGAAGTGTTCGCGCGCAAGCCCGACGTTTTTGGCGCGCTCGGCGCTGTTCAGGCGGCGGTCGGAACGGCGCGCGCTTTGGGCTACGCGCAGCGGCTCGCGGTCGCCATGGGGAACAACGTCAAACCCGTGCATCTCCTGAGCAGTCAGGCCGATCCTTTCTTGGCAGGGAACCAGATGCTGCACAGTGAGCTGAGCAAACGGAATGTCCCCTGCAACTTGCGCGTGCTGCCCGGCCCCCACGACCAACCCTGGTTGCGAGAGGCTGGGAGCATCGAGATGCTCCTCTCTCACGATCGGCGGCGTCAAACGCCCTGACCTCGGAAGCAAGCCTGCCAAGAGCTGCGCAAGGTCCTCGCCAACCGAACCGTTCCCGTGCAGACTGCGCCGCCATGAACGAGCTCTACGACAACGTCGATGCCTTGGCGATCGGGAGCCGCTCCCCGCGTGGCGGGGAGACGGCCCTGCCGTAGGGGCTTAGTTCGTGCGCGTCGTCAGCTCGCCGCGCAGGGCGGGAGGCCCGGCCAGGTTCTCCGGCCACTTCAAGGTCAATTGGCCGTTGGCGCGCTCCCAGGTGATATCGATGGCAAGGTCGGTGCCCTTGACATATTTCGTCAACAGCACGAGGGCGCCATTCCCGGTGACCAAGTAGCCAACCTTCGGATCGACGCCGCGCACGGGCGTCGTCGCGGTGACCTTGCCCGTGATGTTGTTGCTGCGGCACACCACGCGGAACCACTCGCCGATTTGCTTGGTCTCGCAACCGACACCATCCGATCCCTTGACGCCCACCTCCTTGGCTGCCTCCCACTGCTCGGCCGTGGGCGCCCCTTCGACGACGGGCAGCTCCGGGAGCGCGTCGTCCGAGACAACCGCCTTGCCTGACTTCGGTGGTGAGGGGTTGGCCACGTCCGACGGCTCGGCAAACTCCTCCACAACGCCGGCCGCGGGCTCCTCGATCTCTTGGAATGCGCCGATCGTCTTCGGCTCGGGCTGCCCCGCGGGCCAGGAGGCCGCGAAGCGGAAAGCGCCTCCCGTAAACGAGAAGGTGGCCTCCGCGTCGAGCCCCTCCGTCGCCGGAAACACGAGCATGATCGAGCCCCCACGCTCGTCCAGCACGCTGTACTTCGCCTTCGGAAAACCCTTCGTCACCTGGATCTTGATGGGGGCGCCCTTCTCCGTGCTCGACGCCGAGCAGCCGACGCGCACCCACTCGCGCACGCGACGCGCCATGCACCCGGGACCTGCCCAATTTCTTACCAAGGTAAGGTCGGCCTTGACACTGTCCCACTCTTTCAGCTCGGGCTCCGGGGAGGCCGCGGCCTTGGGAGGCGCCGAAGCGGGTGTAGCGACAGGGGCTGCGGCGGCGCTGGCGGTGGGCGTGGGCGCCGCCGACGTCGCAGGCGTCGCCGCCCTGGCGCTGGCCGGCGGCTCGCTCGGCACCGAATCGGGGTTCGGGGCTTTGTCGCACGCCGATAGCACGAGACCTAGGAACAATAGCGATGTTTTTGTGCGCATCGCGGGGGACGCTACCAGCTCGCCTGCAACGCCACAAGACCGCCGCGACGGCCCCCGATCGCGAGCCACCAACCGTCAAAGCGACCCACACGTCGCGACCCCCGTTGCCGCAGCTGGCCTCCAGCGCCCGGTCGATCAAGCGCTGTCCCCGAGCAAGGACCTTCCCATGCGTCGAGGGACTTTGTCTCGGACAAGGCGCGCGACCTCAGAACACGCCGATGGCCCCCACACCTGCCCCGGAGCTCGACAGCATGGGGGCCGGCAACCAGCGTAGGGAGGCAGAAGCCCCGCTGCGCTCGCCGCTCGGGGGGGCCTCGTCGCGGTAGTGAAACCAGGGCACGAGGACCCCGGACGCAATGCCGATCGCGCTGCCTACGACGACGTCGGTGGCGTGGTGCTTGTCGGCCACGATGCGGAGCATGCCGCCCGTCGTCGCGCCGGCCACCAGGGAGAAACACGCCACCGCACCGCCGACGCCGCTCTCGCCGTAAAGAGGTAGGTTCGCGTGGTGCATGCAAGACAGGGTCGCCCCTGTGAACGCGATCGCCGTATGACCGCTGAAAAAGCTCTCGGCCTGTCCCGGGCTGTCGCATGCTGGGAAGACCGGATCCGGTTTGCTCGGAGCGCACTCCTGAACATAGGGGCGCTCGCGGCGGATGGCCGCGTTGCTGACGAAGCTCAAAAACCCGGTGATCGCAAAGGCTTCGCTATCCATGAGGGCCATTTGCCCGGCAACCTCGGGCGCGCCATGAGCGAGCCAGGTGACGGCAACGACATCGACGACGAAGGGGTACGCGAGCTCTCCGTAGTAAAACCCGTCGCTGATGCTCTGCGCTCGTCGGCGGCCCGCGTCGGTGCTGGCGCGCAGGCCGTCGCGCACGGTCTCGTCGAACAAGATGGGTGTTCGCCAGTTCGGCTCCCCTTCTTCGCCAAACAGGATGATCGCCCCGGTGCCGAGCAGCAGCGCCCCCGTCGTCAGGTACTCTCCCAGAGCGAATTTTCTCCAGGATGGGCTCCAACGAACAGCCCCAGGAGGTGGTGGTGGCGGGCGCTCGGGCGCCATGACGGACGCCGTGGAGGGAGGAGACGGGACCCGAGGCTCCAGCGGAGGGCTGCCCGCTCCCACGTCGTGGCTCGCCATGGCGTCTGTGCTTGGTTGCGCATGGGCCTCGCCGACCGCGCCCCCCTCCGCCGCGACGACGAGCGCCAGCGCGGAAACAAGCCCTTTCGGGCGCATCGTCGGCCGCCATCCGTCCATCGCGCTCGTCGTGCCTCCGTGAGCGACAGTTTGAACCGCAACTATCTCACCGCGACCCCACCTTGACAAGGACCACCGCATCCGAAAGCCGACAAACACTCTTTTCAGGGCCTTCTGCGTTGACGTGAGGAAAGGCTCGTTTACCATCGCGGGCCTCGATGAACGCAGGAGGGCCATGAAGTCCAACGGAGGCTCGATGAGTATGGTTGACGTCGTCATTGTCGGGGGAGGCCCAGGGGGCCTGTCCGCGGCGCTCGCGCTCGGTCGCGGGCGCAAGCGCGTGCTGCTGTGCGACGCAGGACCGCGCCGAAACGCGGCTGCGGTCCATATCCACAATTTCGTCACGCGCGACGGCACACCGCCCGAGCTCTTTCGGAAGGTCGGTCGTCAAGAGCTAGCCAGCTACCCGAACGTGGAAATTCGGGACATCGGCGTCACCTCCATCGAGGGAACGAACGGCCATTTCCGCGTTACCCTGGCGTCCGAGACGATCGAGGCCCGACGGGTGCTCCTGTGCACCGGAATGGTCGACGAGATGCTCCCCGTCGAGGGCTTTCGCGAGCGCTGGGGGCATGCCATCTTCCAGTGCCCCTATTGCCATGGTTGGGAGGTGCAAGATCGCGCCTGGGGGTACCTGGCGCACGCCGGCGCCGTGGGGCACATGGTGCCCTTCTCCCTGATGCTTCGTGGCTGGACGCGCGACGTGGTCGTCTTCACGAACGGCGCCTTCGATGTCGCAGAGGAGGCGCAAGGTCGGCTCCGCTCGGCGGGCGTTCGCCTGGAAGTCAAGCCCGTCGCGCGCCTCCTCGGCCCGGTCCAGGGTATGGAGGGGGTCGAGCTTTCAGACGGCAAGGTCGTGCCCTGTCAAGTCCTGTACGCCCATCCTCCCCAACGGCAGGTCGACCTCGTTCGCGCCCTGGGTGTCGCCCTGGACGACGAAGGGTATGTGCGCGTCGATCCCATGACCCGCCAGACCTCGGTAGCCGGCATCTACGCCGCGGGTGACCTGACCACCCGCATGCAAGGTGCGATCATCGCCGCGGCCTCCGCCGCGCAGGCGGCCGCCATGCTGAACGCCGAGCTCACGATGGAGCTGGCGACGGCCGGCGCCCTGTAGCGCCGCAACGTCAACGGCGCCACAGGGCCGCGCGCCGGGGCGCTCGCGCGCCCCGCGGCATCCCCCTCTACCCATCAGTAGCGGTCGTCGTCTCCCTTGGGGGACATAGGCCAAAGCGGCGCGGACTGACCGTTGATGGTCGTGCCTCCGTGGTAGAACGCTCGACCGTTCGCCAAGAAATCCGCCGGGAAATTCAGCTTTGGCTTCGACAGCTCGTCGAGCCTTGCCACCTGTGCGGCGGACAGCTTCACGTCGATGGCGGCCAGGTTGTCTTCGAGCTGCTGCATCGTCCGCGCGCCGATGATGGTCGACGTCACCCCGGGCCGATTCTGCACCCAGGAGATGGCGACCCGCGACACCGTCGTATCGAGCTCCTTCGCGATGGCAGCGAGGGCGTCGAGCAGGTCGTACGTCGAGTCGTTCAGGTTCGCGAGGGCCCAGGGACCGCGCCCCGCTTCGTGATGACCGTGCTTGTCCCGCGCGTACTTTCCGCTCAGCACGCCGCTCTTCAGCGGCGACCAGGGGGTGACGCCAAGGCCGAGCTCCTGCGCCATCGGGATCAGCTCGCCTTCCACCGTCCGCTGCAGCAGGGAGTACTCGATCTGGAGGGCGATGAGCGGCGTCCAACCACGAAAACGCGCTGTGATTTGCGCCTCTGCGCACTTCCACGCGGGCGTGTCGGAGAAGCCAATGTAGCGGACCTTGCCGGCTTGTACCAGCGACTCGAGGGCCGCCATCGTCTCCTCGATGGGCGTATGGGGCTCCCAAGCGTGCATCCAGTACAGATCGATGTAGCTCGTCTGCAGGCGGCGCAGCGACTGCTCGCAGGCGGCGATGACGGCCTTGCGATTCGCCCCGCCACCGTTGGGGTCCCCCGCGTACAGGTTGCTGAAGAACTTCGTTGCGATGACGACGCGGTCGCGCTTGCTCGGGTGTCGGCCCACATGATCGCCGATGATCTTCTCGGAGTGACCCTTCGTATAGGCGTTCGCGGTGTCGATGAAGTTACCGCCGAGCTCGAAAAAGCGGTCCATGATGGCTTCGGTGTCCGAGACACTGGAGCCCCAGCCCCAGTCTTCTCCGAAGGTCATGGCGCCGAGGCAAAGGGGAGAGACGCGCAGGCCCGAGCGGCCCAGCGTGACGTAATGATTGAGAGGCATGATGACTCCTATGGGCGTTTGGGGGGCGCGAGCATAGCGCTCCCGCGCGGCTTCGCCAGCGCAGCGTGATCCACACGGCGAGCCGAGCCGAGCGCACGCCCGGCCGGGTCAACGATTTCCACGCGCGAAGTTGGGGCCTTCCTGGTATAGCTCGTCCGCCGCTCCCCATGCTCGCCGCGCCCCTTCCCCTGCTTGGTTCCGGCCCCGTTACCCGTGCCGCGGTGCTGTTCCGCATGTTCGGCGCGCTCAACGTTACGGTCATCGTCAAGGCGACGTTCGGCCTCGTCCACGAGGGCCCGGTTCGTCCGATGGAGCCCGACCCCGTAACCCTCGCCGACCAGTTCGCGAGCCGTAGCGCAGGGGCCAGTCTTTTCGCCGCGACCGACCTCGCGCCCCACAAAAACCGCGTCGACATCACGTTCGTCGGCCACGCCTACGCGCCCGGCGCACAGGCCCTGCCCGCGGTCGCCGCGCGCCTCGCGCTGTTCCGCGACCAGGCCCTGCTCGACAAAACGCTTCGCATCTACGGCGATCGCTCCCCCGAGCGCCCGACCCCCCTTCCCTTCCACAAGATGCCTCTCGTGTACGAGAGGGCCTACGGTGGGCCGACCTTACCCGACAACCCGGGCGGTATGGGCGGCGACGAAAGGGTTCGCGGGGGGGGCGCGGGCGGCGGTCTACCCAACGTCGTCGACGCGACCGATCCCTCCAGGCCCGGTGGATTTGGCCCCATTCCTCCCACGTGGAACATGCGCCGACGGCTGCTCGGGGGCGTCGATCCTGCCATCTTCGACACTCCCATTGCCACCCTACCCAGCGCCGATGTCTTTCCTTACTTTCAGGTGGCCCCCCTCGACCAACAGCTCGACGTGCTCCGCGGCGACGAGACCATCGTGCTCGACAACCTCCACCCTACCTTGCCACGCCTCTGGAGCCGGCTTCCAGGCTTCCGCGGAGCCTGCCGCGTCTACCATCCCAAGGCGGATGGTTACGCCGCGGGAAAACCTGTCACGATGCGCCTCGACACGCTGACCATCGACGGCGACAGGCAATGTTGCTCCTTGGTTTTCCGGGGTACGTTCGCCGTGCCCGAAGGCGAGCGCGCGCTCCCTGCCCTGCGCGTTGCCTGCGGCGTGGAGGCCCCCGGTCTCCCAATGATTTGGCCCGAGCCCAAGGATCTCGTCCCCCCACGTTCGACCTCGGCGACGCAACCCGCGCCCGCCGCTCGCAGGCACGCGGCGACGGTGCCCCTGCCAAACGACGCCATGGAAGCCCTGCGGGCCCGTCAAGCCTTACCTTTTTCGGGTCAGGCTCCGGCCCCGGCAGCGCCCCCCGCGCCGACCACCGAACGGGCCGACACGCGGGCCGGCTCGGCCCGCGCGGGCGGTACGGTCGCCATCTCGGAAGAGCTCCAGGCAGCCCTCGCCGCGCAGCGCGCTCTGCCCTTCGACGCGGCGCCTCCCACCTTGCCACCGCTCGAACCGCTGCGCATTCCTGCGCCGGCGCCGGCACCCCCGGAAAACCCGTTCGAGGGCACGTTCACCCTCGATCCCCACGAGGCCAAACACGCGCGCCAGGGCCTCGCGGAACGGCCCACCTTACCTTTCGTCCGGGGTGAAGCCGATCCCGATCTGCTCCGCGCCGTTCGCCCAGCCTCCCCGCGTCGCGACGCGCCGCTCACCGGCACCGCACCGCTCACCGCCGACGATCTGGCCGCCTTGACGCGCGTCGTTCCCCTGCCCTTTCGCTTGCCGGACGCGCCGAGCCCGCCCTCGGTCGCGCCCAGCGACGAGCCCTCCGACCTTGCCACCGCGCCCCAACGGCCCGAACCTCGCAAGCTCCCCAGGCGTCGTTCGCCGACGGTCCCGGTTTCGACCGACCTGCCGCTCAGCGTGGCAGCTTTACCTTTTCAGGTCTCCCCGCCAAGGACGTCGCTAACCGTCATTGCCAAAGGCACCTTCGACCTTGTGGAAGGCGAAAATGCCACCATCTCCCCGGATATCGAGCCCCTGCTCGGGGACATCTACCCGGACGACGATCCGCGCGCCGCGCCCATCTACCCCTCCGACCTTGCCTACTTCAAACCCCGCTGCGACGTGACGGTGGTAGGGCGCGCCTACCCCAAGGCTGGCCCCGCGCGCCAAATGCAGGTCGGCTTCTGGGTAGGCAGAGAGCAAGGTAAGGTCGAGCGCTCAGCCAACGTGCTCGGCGATCGAACTTGGTCGAAGACCCTCGGCATCGCCGTCGCGCCCAGCGAGCCAGCCGCCTTCGAAAGCATGCCGCTCACCTACAGTCGCGCGTTCGGCGGGCCCGAATTTGCGGCGAACCCCGTGGGCACCGGCCACAAGAGCGCCACCGACGCCGACGGCGCGCTCCGCCTTCCCAACGTGGAAGATCCCGCCCGGCCCATCACCTCTCCGAGCGACGCCCCTTCGGCCCAGTGCTTCGCGCCGCTCTCCCCTTCGTGGCGGCCCCGGGCACGATTCCAGGGGACCTACGACAAACGCTGGCTTGCCACGCGTTGGCCCTACTTTCCGGACGACTACGACTGGCAAGGCGCGCAACACGCGCCTTTGCCCCAGCAGGTCGACGACCTTGCCGCCGACGCGCCCTACGAGCTGCGAGCCATGTCCAGGCGCGCCCCTGTGCTACGTGGAAACCTCCCGGGCTTTGCTGTACGCTGCTTCGCCGAGCGCGCCACCGCGAATGGTGAGGACGGCGGGGGCTTTTGCGAGGTGCCGATGAAGCTCGACACTGTCCACTTCGACCTCGAAGCGCACAAGGTCGTGCTGGTGTGGCGCGGGCTGCTCGCTGTCTCGGACGACGAGGCGCACGAGATCGCCCATCTGTTCCTCACGGCCGAGCCCACACGAGGGCCTGCCCTGACCCTCGACCAAGCCCGCGAGCGGATGCTCGACCTCCTGGTTCCGGTGGACGACGGAGTGGCCGCGCCCGCACCGCCGCCCCCGGCGCCCGCTGTCGACTCGGGCGCGCGCACGAAGGTGCTCGCGGCCCTCGCTGCGGGGGACGATCTCACCGACGTAGACCTGTGCGACGCCGATCTGTCCGAGCTCGACTTCTCGGGCCGCTCGCTAGCCGGCGCCCTGCTGCTCCGCACGAACCTCGCGCGCGCGACGCTCGATGAGGCGCGCCTCGACGGTGCCCAGCTCGAAGGCGCCAACCTGGAAGGAGCGCAGCTCGTCCGCGCGAGCCTCGATGGCGCCGACCTGGAAGGCGTGAATCTTTCCGGCGCGAACCTGGAGGGCGCAGCGCTGTACGGGGCAAACTTTGGCCGCGCCCGCGCGCAAGCGTGCAACCTGCGCGGCGCCCGCGGGGGTCAGGTCAGCTTCGTGGGGGCCGACCTCTCGCACGCCGTGCTCGACGAGGCCGACCTCGCCGACGCCGACTTTTCGACCGCCGATTTGTCCGAGACATCGCTTGTGGGCGCGAACCTCCCCGAGGTGCGCCTGCTCGATGTTCGGGCGCCAAAAGCTCGCTTCGACGGCGCCACCATGCCTGGCGCGCGGGCCGAGTCCGGCGCCTTCTCCGAAGCGTCGTTCCGCGATGTCAAGGCGCCGCGCTCGGGCTGGGGCAAGGCGAACCTCGAAGGCGCATCGTTCGTCGGCGCCGCCCTGCCTGGCGCGGGCTTCTCGGGCATCCAAGCCGAGCTGGTCAACTTCTCCAGCGCGGACCTTACCGAAGCTCGTTTCCGCGCAGCCCACCTGAAGGGCGCGCGCTTCTTGGGCGCCAACCTCATGAAGGCGACCTTCGAAGAGGCCAACCTGGAAGGCGCCGACCTACGCGGGGCCAACCTGTACGAAGCCGAGACCTGGAAAGCGAAGCTCGACGGCGCAAACCTCGAATTGGCCCTCGTGACGCGCACGAAGCTGGCCGGCAAAAAAGGGTAGGCGCCGGAGCCTCAGCCGAGGTCGATACGCGTTCCGTTCACCACGAAGCCTGAGTTTGCTAGGGTGAGCGTAGTATTGCCACCCTTCAACGCAACGTTGTTGTTGGCGACCGAGATGACGCCGCCGTCGCGCTTCATCGTGATGGTCTTGGGGGTGAGCCACAGGTCTTTGTTCTTGTTGGCGATGGGGCCAATGTTGATACTGTCCTTTTCGGCGACGAGGCCCCAGTTCTTGTGATGCACGATGGTCGAGTCCTTGGAGAGCTCGACGTACGAAGGCCCGTTGTTTCCGCTCAAGGAGAGGGTGCCATCGATGGCCGTCAAGGTAACGGGACCCTTCTTCGCGGTGATCGTCGTCGGGCCCTCCACGACGTCCAGGGCGAGGTCCTTCTTGCTGGTCACGCAGATCCCCTTCGCAGTGGCCGTCATCTCCGCCTCCGCTGTCACGTCGACCGTAGTGCCCGCTTTCGCTGTAATGGCCCCCTGCTTTGCGGTGACGTTCACGTCCTTGTCCGACTCCAGATCGATGAGCAGCTTGGAGGTCAGGTACAGGCGTGATTCGCCATAAACCTCGGCCTGCGGCGCCTTCATGGTGACGGTCATCTTGGCGAGGATTTGGGCGGTATAGCCACCGTACAAGGTGGCTTGCATGCCACCGCCCACGAACGCGTTGCGACCCCCGACGAGCGAGCCGTTCGCCGTGCCTCCGCCAATGAACTTCGGTGAACCGAGCACGGGGGGCACAATCCTGCAGATGCGACCGTGCCCAGCCTCGTAAGCCGCCCCCATCGTAAGACCTTCCGCCACGGCGTCCGCTTCGAGCTGCGCCAGGTAGGTGGCGTAGTCGGTCACCGTGCTCATCAACGGTCCGCCGAGGCCCCCCGCATACGTCTCGATGGCTTCGTCGGCCTTGCTCACCGCCTCCTCGTCCATCTCGGCCTGTCGTTCGTCCGCCAGGCGCTTCGCGATCTCGGCGCCCTCTTCAGCCTCCTTGATGTTCGCTTGGCGATCGGTCACCGGCTTCTCGACCTCCGCGATGGCCTTGCCCGCGTCGCTGATTTCGGTCGAAAGCGCGGCGATCTCGGAGTCGATCGTGGAAAGCTCGCCCTTCAGGGGCGCAATCTCGTTGTCGAGCGCGGTAATCTCGTCACTGAGGGTCTGGATCTCGGCTTCGATCTCGCCAATCTCGCGGTCGAGCGACTCCGTCCCACTGCTGCCTCCGAAGGCCTTCCCGAACAAGCCAAGGGCCCCCGACGATGCGCCTTCCCGCGCGCTCTTCGCCTTCTTGCGCGCCTCCAAGCTTGACATCTTCCGGTCACGCTCGGCGATCTTCCGCCGCCTCTCGGCCTCCTTCGCGTCGATCTGGGCCTGCTTTTTGGCACGCTCGTCTTGCTTCTCGGCAAGCTTGCGGCGACGCTCGTCTTGGGCGTCCTTCATGGGCTTGGTCCGGGCGTCGATACCCGGTTGAAGCTCCTCGATCTCGTGCTTCTGGGCGCGCGCGGCCGACTCCTTCTCGTCCGCGAGCTTCTTCGCGGACTCGATCCACTCTTTCCTGGACCCGTAATAACCCGCTTTGCCAATCTCAGCCGCGTTGCCGAGCCCGCCGACGATGGCCTCGGTCAACGCCATGACATTGACAAACGCCGTACAATACTGGGTGTTGTCGCTCGCGCTGAGGATCTTGAAGTAGTCGCCGGTGACGCCCAACATGGGGGAGATCATGTTGATCGACTGCTTCGCGTTCGTGGATACGTTCTTGTTGGTCTCGTTGGTGATGCCCTCCTCGCTCGCGTTCTTGTCACCGATCTGGATGACCGACTTGGCGTAAGGGGTCGACAGCTTGATGCGCTCGCTCCCGGCGGTATCGTCGATGTTGATCTCGTTGCCGCCGCCCGTGCGGATGATGTTTCGAGCGCCGTTGCCCGCAGTCACCGGGCTCGGCGTTTGCGGGTTCGGCACCACGCCCACGATGATCGGCCGGTCTGGGTCGCCTTCCACAAAGGTAAGAATCACCTCGACCCCGCTGCGCAACGGGAAGTGCATGCCGTAGCCACCTCCGCCGTGGGGCTGGGACATGCGGCACAGACGGGAAGCCTTGCCATCCTCGGCCTCCCCGGCGTCGAACAAAAAGCGCACGCGGTAGCGGCCGTCGGCGTCGAGCTCCGCGTAGGGCCCCTTGGCGGCGGCGTCGATGACGCCCGTGATCACGCCGTGGATGCGCGGCTTGGGCGTGATCCGCGCGGGCCGGAAGGGTGTCTTGAACGGAATGGCTTTGAAGGTGTTTTCGTAGTCGCGGGCGAGCTCACGACCGGCTCCCAGAGCGCCCGTAACCGCGCGGTGGCTGACCTCCGTCAACAGCAACGGAACGTCCCCCCGAGGGTGCCCTTCTACGACCACTTGGGCGCCCGCAAAGAAGCCGTGTTGATCGCTCTTCCCTTCCACAACGGTCCGGCTCGCGGTCAGCTCTTCGGCGCGGACCTTGGCGATGCGCGCTCCTTCGTCAGGGTTCTTGAAATGCGCCCCATATTCAATCACATAGCCGCCGTCGCCCTTCTCAGTGGGCGCGGAGGCCTGGAGCGGGAGCTGCGGCGTTCGGTAGTTGTAGTCCTTGACGCGGTACTCCGCGGGCGTCATCCGTGTCTGAGACTCCATGCGGAACACGCCCGTGCGATCCCCCCGGGCGTGGAAAGGAACCTCTTTGCCACCCACCGCGGGCGAGAAGCTCGCGTTGTCATCCGTCAGGACCCAGACGTCGACGCCGTCGTGGTGCTCGAAGAAGAAGCTTATCCCAAGGTGCTCCAGGAGCCGCGACACGAAAGCGAGATCGGTCTCCTTATATTGGACGACGAACTCGCGCGGTGGGTAGGTTGCCGTGAGCCGGAACAAGAAGTCCTCGTTCTCGATCAGCCCCGCCCGCTCCAGCTTCTTCTTGACGATGTCTGGGACAGAGAGGTCCATGAAGATCTCGTAGGTCTCCACGAGCCCCATGCGAAAGGCTCGCGGCGCGAACCAGAGGTTATAGACCGGCTTGCCGGTCTCCTCGTGCATCGAATCGCGGATGGCGGCGATGATCCCTCCCATGCGCCGCGTCTCCTTGCCACCACGCTCGAAGACCAGCGTCGCCTGCGCGCCGATCGCCGCGTCGATGTCGAGGCCCGCCGGATCGCTACAGGCCACCATGACGTGCACCTCGAACAGGCGCGAGATGGCTTCGCGACCTTCCATCTCGATCAACTGAACGCTGCCGGCAGAAAACGCGGGGGACTCGATGCGTACGTGGCTGTGCTCGTTCATGGCGCCCTTCGGGGGGTGAAGTCTTCGGCGGTCGTCCTATCCGGATCGGTCTCTTGCAGGTAGGTCGTGTTGGCGCCGCGCAGGTTGGCGCCGTCGCGCTGTGCGCGGTGCAGGTTGGCCTGCTCCAGGTCAGCCCGCAAAAGGTCCGCACCGCGCAGGTCGGCGTGGGAGAGATCGGCGTAGCGAAACGAGGCGTTCGGGAGGGAGGCCGCGCGCATTCTTGCCTTGACGAGCTGCGCGCGGACGAACGTCGCGCGCTCCCCGCGCGCCCGCTCCAGACTGGCACCTTGAAAGCTCCCGTCGTCGAAGCAACCCTCCCGGAGATCCGCCAGATCGAGCCGCGCGGCCTTGAAATTGGCCGATTTCGCACCGAGCGCCCGCATCTTGGCGCCCGTCAGGTCGGCCCGCGCGAAGCTCGTTTGCAGGGCCAACACGCCCTCCAGCAAGGCACCCGTCAGGTCCGCGCCGTCGAGGGTGGCGTCGGTCAGATCGCAGCCCCGAAAATCCACACCGCTGGCGCGTACGCCGAGCATCAAGGTCTGAACGAACGCCGCCCCGGTGACTTGCGCCGTGGTCAGATCGAGCTGGTCAAGGACGCTCTTGTAGAACGTGGCGCCGCGCAGGTCGGTCAAGGACAGCGACGCCCCTTGCAGAGTGCAATCGGAGACCTCCGCCGCGCGGAGGTTGACGCCATCGAGGTTTGCCCCGCTAAGATCGCTGCCTTGCAGGACGGCTCCCTGCATGGACGCCTTGGAGAGGTTGGCGTCCACCAGCACCGTCTCACGGAGGATCGCGTTGGTCAGATCGCAGCCGGACAGGTTGGCGCCCGTCAGGTCGGCATAGGTCAGATCGAGCCCGACGAGCGCCGTATCCCCGAGATCGACGCCATCGAGCAGCGCGCCTACCAGCGCATCTCCGCGCACCACCACGTAGCGCATGTCGGCCCGCGACAGCCGCGCGCCGTCGAGGGTAGCGCCCAGCAAGCTTGCGCCCACCAACGTCGCAGCGGTGAGATCGGCACCCCGAAGGTCCGACCCGTCGAGCTTGGCATGGGTCAGGTCCATGCCATCGAGGCGCGCCCCCGATAGATCCCGGTTGGAAAGATCGATGTCGTTGAGCGGTGCGCCACGGAGGACGTCCCCGCCCAGGGGCCCACCCTCCTGGAGGAGGATAAGGAGCTCTTCGCGCGTTCTACGGGTCACGACGTTCCAAAGCCCTTTGCCGTCACATGGCCACGAACACTTTGATTTGCGACGGAACGCCGAACACGCCCACGGGCGCATTGGCGTTGGAGCCGTTATGGGTGGTCGGCGCCGTCTGGTAGACGATGGCCTTTCCCGCGGCGAAGACCTTGGAGCTTGCCTTCTTGAACTTGCACTCCCCCATGTTCTTCTGGCTCACCACGCCCTTCGGCGTGGGAAGGTTGGAGACGCCCGCCTCGTCCCCCGACGAGCTTGGGATGGAGGAATCTTCCACCACCGTCTCCTTCTTTTGAATGAGCACCTTGGCCACGGTGTTGTCCGCTCCGCTCAGGCGCGCCAGGTTGGGAAAGGGCACCGGGATGCCCCCGGGCCCCGCGGGCGGCGGCGGCGCGGGCACGTGGCACACGTCCGGTCCACCCTGCGCCATTCCGCCCTTCTTACTTGCTGCCGGCATGGAAGGCATCGCCCTACTCCTCCTGATCAACCCAAAAGGATGCGCTTGCCGTCGATGCTGGTGTCGTCTTCGGAGACCATCGTCGTGCGCTTGGCGCGCAGCGAATAGCCGTCACGAACGAGCGTTCGAACCCTACCCAAGCGCGACTGCGAGAGCCCCGTAACCTCCCAAAAAACGTCGCGCGCGTGCTCAATCAACCGGCCCGCCGTGCGCTCGATGCGCGCGGCCTTCTCGGCGATCTCTTCGGCGGACGTGAGAATTGTCCGAGCCACCACCGAGACGTCCCCCCCGACCAGCTCGGCTTTTTCGCCCTTGGCACGCAGCGTTTTGGCCTCGATAGAAGCCGTTCGCGCGGCCTCGATCACGACGTCTTCGCCGGAGCGAAGGGTCACCCGACCCTTGGGTGCAGAGAAGGTGAGATCCCCGGCCGGAGCCTCGATGGTCGCGCAACCGTCGGCAAAGCGCACGAGCAGGCGCCCCGCCGCGTCGTGAATTTCGAGGCCGCGATCGCGGACGACGGCATGGGTTCCGTCGTCGAGCGACAGCGACGGTAGCGGCCGACGTTGACTCTCGGGCGGCTCGGAGAATGGGGTAACTTCAGCTTGTTCTGCGCGCGTGGATGGGCTCACAACGACCTCGCTCCGCGCGAGGGTAGAGCTTCCAAGGGGGCGCGCGCAAGCCGATACGCGGGCCGCGCGCAAATGCGACGCGCGCTACGGACAGCGTGTCGCAGAGTACAGACCGTCGAACCCCGCGTAGCCCGTGCCGAGCAGTCGAAAGTCGACCGTGCTCTCGTCGATGTTCGTGATCTCGAGGCTGCCCGTCGCAAACGTCGCGGGTCCGCAGGAGGTGCCCGGACCGCTGTAGATGGCGTCGATCTCGACGGCGTCGAGGGCGACGGTGCCTACCGCTTGAAGCTCTGGTGGCAGGCTCAAGACCAACTGACGTTCTGTGTTGCAGTCGACGATGGGGGCAGGCTCTTCGCAGCTTCCCGGGGTCGAACCGGCGTACAGATAGAGCGCGCCCGGGTCGGCGGCGGGCCCGGTGCCCGACGACGGATTCCCGATGATACCGGAACCAAGGACGGCCACCGCCGGGGTCGGCGGAGGTGTGACCGGGACGGTGCCGCAACGCTCGGCGACGTAGTCGCCGTCGAAGGAAAGGTCGGATGTCGCGTCGACGCCGGTGAGCCGAACCGACACCGAGGTCGGGTCCATGTCGATGATCTCCAAGGTGCCCCAGAAGCCATTGCCGTAACCCCAACCCCCGCCGCAGTCGGGCAGGTTGATGGCCTCGTAGAAGCCGATGCGCGGATCGTTCAGGTAGATCAGGCCCACACGATTGAGCTCCGGCGGAATGTTGAGGGTAAGCTGCCATTGGGGGGAGCCGTCGCAGTCTCCCGAAATGTCTGGGACATCGCAGGTAAGACCGCCGCTCGCCAGATGCAGCACCAGCGACTCGTCGTCGCCCTGCGGCGCCTCGCTGAAGGGCGCTTCGGCGCCGCGAAATGCGAGGGCCTGGCCCCCCGATGGCAAGGTGCCTGACCCGGTGGTCGCGGACGCGCTGGCGACCGACGCGTCGCCCGCGCCGCTGGAGTCGCCAGGGATGACGTCCAAGACGACGGGCTGACAGGCACCGACAAGGACCAACGACAGACGTAGACCGAGAGAAGTGTGCTTCATTTTCCGTGCCTCCGAGTCAGGCGGTTCGGCCCATCGAGTCCTTGGAGGAGCTTACCACGGCTCATCAAAACCACCCGTAGTCGATGCCGAGGGAAGAAAGTGTGAAGGGGCTACCCCAGGTGGCAGCGTCGCTGCCGGCGATGCGGACCGTTACCCGCTGGGTGACCCCGCCGGCGGCAAGGTCAGCGCGGAGGCGCAGACGCGAGGTCATCGCAAAGGCGAGGCCCACCCGGACGAACGGCGCGGCAACCACCGAGGAAGCGTCGGTCGCCTCGAACCCGGGCTCGGGCATGCCTGTCGCGGACAACGAAATCCCCACCACCCCTAGATCGGCGGAAGGCACCCAGGTTCGCTCGCGCGTTGTCAGGAGCAGGCGAAGACCTCCACCTACCATCCAGGTCGAGAGGTCCGCGGCTCCTTCCTCCCGTCTTACCTCGGAGGTCCCGATGGGTAGAGCGGCCAGGGCCGCGAGGCCGGCGTGCTCGCTGAACATCCAGTCCGCACCGGCGATCAGGCTCGGCGCACCGTCAAACCCTCCGGGGCTCAACAGCAGACCCGTGGCAAACGAAATGCGGAACGTGGGCGAGGGCGTGGGAGCAGTTTCCGTCAGCGCGGGGATCCCAAAGCGGCGGGTCAGCTCGGGCGTCACCCTTACCTCCCCGCGGGGTGCGTCCGGGAGACCGACCTCCAGCAGGCTCGCGCGGAGCAGCTCCACCGTGCGCAGCGCCAGGGCCTGCTCTCCCTCGGTGTCGGTGTGGCTCAGCTCGCGCAACAGGGTCTTACCCGTCACCCGATCGGCAATCCAAACCTCCACGCCGCGAACCGAGGGAAAGGCCCGCACGGCCGCGATCGCGCCCGCCGCCCGCGCGGCGGCTTCGAGGGCCGCGCGGGAGGCCTCCTGACCCGCCGGATCGACGAGCACCGTCTCGAAGCCCAGCTCGCGCAGCTCGGCAGCGACGCGCAGACCAAAGGGGTCCTCTGGAAAGGT
>CAYLJT010000047.1:0-18609 GCA_964383995.1 uncultured Polyangiaceae bacterium | reverse complement strand
ACCCCTCGTTCACGCGCGGCCAGATCATCGCGGGCAACATCTACTCTTCCCTGGCCCACCCCGTGACCGACGTCCTGGCGCGCGGACCCGGAATTCCAGTTCTCTTTCGCTCGGCACCACCCGACGGCTCCCCCGTTCCCAAGCCGGTTCGTTTCCACCATGCGGAGCACATCTTGCTGGTGCTCCTGGTCGACGATGGGATGTTGCTCGACGCCGAATGGCGCACATGGGCCTACGACGCGCTTTTGGCTGCCCGGGAGGATACGGATGGGCGCCATGTTGTGCTTCCTCTTGGGCTCACCCCCCATGCCGACAAACTCCTTGGGCACCTCGCTCCTCTCCAGGTCGAACGGTTGGACACAGTGGACCGGAAGGAGTGGCGTCGTGCGGCGACCATCTCGGTGACCCATGCTTGCGCGCGCATGTTGCTGCACGAGGAGTCCCGGCAGGCAAACGACACTTCGGGGCCATCTTCGGGCGCTCCCGGGCCCGTCAACTTGTTTCTCAGTCACGCCACGCGTGACGGCTTCGGGATCGCTCGTGCCTTGAACAACTACATTCGCGCCCGCACAGATGCCGGAGCCTTCTTCGCGGCGCGCGAGATCGCCAAGGGGTACGACTTTCCTTCCCAACTCGATGACGCGGTCTCCAGGAGCGCCGTGATTGCGATTCAGACGGATGCCTATGGTGAGCGCGAGTGGTGCCAGCGGGAGCTTCTGACAGCCAAACGTTGCGGTGTTCCGCTCGTCGTCGTCAATTCTGTCACCCGCGGCGAGCAACGCATGTTTCCCTATGTCGGCAATGCTCCGACCCTACGCTGGGACCCGCGCGGTCCAGATCGCAGCGCAGACGTCGTGGCGTTGGCGCTCCGCGAGGTGGTGCGCTGCGAGCACTTCTCCAGGTACGCCCGCGCTCTTCAAGAGATGGGACGCATTCCGCACCACGCCAAGATCATGAGCCACGCGCCGGAACTGCTTACCTGCTTGCCTGCCGGTCACGAGCCGAGCAGCGCTCGTCCGAGACTCGTTATCTACCCGGACCCACCCATCAGCGCTGCCGAGACGCACATCGTGGAGACCTTTGCGCGGGTCTCGATCGCAACACCGACCAACGTCGGTGTCCAGGGATGCTCGCTGCCCGGCGCGGACAAGCCCTCGCTGCGAGGCCGAGAGATAGGCCTGTCCATTGGCAGAAGCGCGGACATCGCAAGCCTCGGATCGAGCCGTCTACAGTTCACCCACATGCTCATGGAGATCGCGCGCCATCTGCTCATTCAGGGCGCCCGGCTGGCCTACGGTGGCGACCTTCGCAAAGGGGGCTTCTCCCGCCACCTGGGCGATCTCGTGCGTTACCATCACGAACAGCAGCCCGATATTCAGCCCATCGTCAACTACCACGCCTCGTTCTACGAGGTCGCATCGGCGCAAGCTCAAGCAGAGTGTCTCGGCTATGTGGACGTCGTCAAGGTTCCCAATCGGGGGCAGGACAACCCTGTAGATGCCCTTACCTCCATGCGTGAGGAGATGGCACGCAACGCGTTCGCGCGCATCGCCATCGGCGGCAAGACATCGGCCTACTGGGGCAGGTACCCTGGCATCGAGGAGGAAACGCGCCTCGCCGTCGAGCGCGGCTCGCCCATCTACCTTCTGGGAGGATTCGGCGGAATGACCCGGGTGCTTACCCGTCGCGCCATCCGCCGTGCCTTCGGCGCCCACGGTGACGAAAGGGGTTGGGCTCCTACCCATGACGAGTTTCGCAATGGCCTGGACTTCTACGCCAACATCGATCTCATGGAGACCCAGGTTGCCGAGGAGGCGATCGAGCTGATTCTTCGCGGTCTTGCCAACGTACTTTCGGCGGAGGGCGCGCAGGCCACGTCAGCGGCCTGACCCTACGGGTGACGCCTGCCCAACGCGCGCCCAGCCAATGCACATCGCCGCCCGCCGTCCAACCCCCAAGTGCCCACCCCCTCCGTCCTAGCCCCCCTGGGGCCCTTTGCAGCGGCTTTCGTCCTCGCGCTCAGCCTCCTGGTCGCCCACCGCGCCCGACGCGTCAGCGCCGCCCGTGGGCTCCTTATCGTGGCCCTCGGTACGGCCATCGCCAGCGTCGTTCCCGAGCTTTGGTCCTTTGGGGCGCTTTGGGCCCGCGCGGCGGCCACCGGTCAATTGACCAACGCGGACGCCAAACAGGTAGCCTACCTCAACCTGGGTTGGCTCGTTTGGCTGGCGTTCGCGGCTTGGCTTGCCGCCGCTGTTCTTACCCTCCGCACCTGGGTCGACCTCGGCGCCACAGCGGCGACCTTTCTCGTTGTCGTGGCAAGCTTGCTTGCCCATGAGCCCCTCCAGGCGGGGCTGGTTGACACTTGGCTTGCCATTGCCAACAACACGTCTTCCATCGTGTATGTTGCTCAGACCACTCCCGTGGACGAAGCATCGTTCCGCGCCGTAGGCCCCGAAACGCCTGCGTTTCCTAAGGCGCCGGACATTCCAACGCAGCATCTTCCCATGGCGGGCGACGCGGCAGCCGTGACCTCACGCTTCGGCGACCTCGGCTGTGTCGCCGACGTTTCCGGTCCCGTTCGCTGCTATGGACGCGGTCTTGGTGGCGAAGGCTCCGAGCCCCTCATCTGGACAGTCGAGGGCGTGTCCGGAGTGAGCTACCTGGCATCGGATACCGAGTATGGCTGTGGCCTCGGCAAGGGTAGGCTGTTCTGTTGGGACCTACGAGCCGACATGGCTCGCCACCACGGCATGCCAACGACCTTGCTCGCGCGCGAAATCTCCTTTGAAACAGCCGTCGTCGATGTCGCGGTAGGACCCGACCACGCCTGTGCCGTTACAGCGGAGGGCAGAGTGTTTTGCTGGGGCGCAAACGCCTGGGGGCAGCTTGGCCACGGTACGTTGGAAGACCGTGCGGAGCCTACCCAGGTGGTCGGCATCGACGACGCCGTACAGGTTACCATCCGTGGGGCGGCAGGCTGCGCCGCACGGAGGGGAGGTAAGGTTGTGTGTTGGGGGATGTCACGCCGCTTCGCTGCGCCTACGGTTCCATAGCTTGCTCCGCGGCGCCCTGGCAACGTTGGTCGCGCCCCGGGGAGCCCGCGGGAGCGACCACGGTCGTCGAACCTACTCCTTCGAGTCCCGCCGCACCCCAAGCTTGCGCTGAAGATTGACGTCGGTCACCGCCGACCGCCCAATCTGACTCCACTCTCCGTAATACCGGATAAGGTGCTCGACGGCTTCTTCGGTCTTGTCCTCGGATGGCTCGAAGGACGCGTCGGCGCCCATGGCGAAGTCGAGCAGCTCGCGCGCTTTCGATCTTACCTCTGGCGTCAGCCCGCGGCGGGTCAAGAGGGCCAGGGCCTCGACGCCGACGTCTCCAAAGCCCGCGGGGGGCGGCTCGGAGAGCTTGTCCAGGCGGTCGAGGAGCATCCCGACGGACACCAGGGTGTAAGGTGGTAGATGCTCCAGGAGGTGGTCGTGCACCTCGGGCGCGCGGTGGCGTAGGGTGGCGCCGATGGTGGCCATCGCTTCGTTCTGAATGGCGGTGAGCTGCTCGCTCGCCTGCTTGTCCGTCAACTTCGGGACGTTCGCCAGGTCTTTCCGCACGAGACGGCGCAGGATGCCGAATGCCTCTTCCAGGTCGTCTTCCCCAAACCCCCGGGCGACCAACGCTGAGGCGATGCGATTGTCGTTCAGCGCCAGAAGAAACTGCATCAACCTCGCCGCCCGTTGGTGAGTCGCCATCTTCGCCATATTTGCTGGGACGAATATAGCTTACAAACATGCAGTGCGTCGATGAGAAAGTGCCGCGTTGCATTAGCCTCCCCCAACCTTCGTTAAGCCTCCCCCTTGATCGTCGACTGCCTCCCCCCATTAGAGTACCCGTCGAAAACGTGGGGCCACCATCTCGACGACCAAGCGTGACATGCGCGTAGGCGGGGGTGGCCGCGGCGCGCTACGGGGTCACGATTCGCGCGGCGGGGGCGGCGCTTTCTGGTTGGCGGTGGACCTTTTCGGGATCGGGGGGCACCTTTGCGCGTCCGGGGACCGCCCATCGCTCGCTGGGGGGAGCCAATTGTGATCGTGGGGGTGGCTATAGTATGAGCCGGGGGCGGCGGCTGTCCTCATGGGGGGGACCTTCGAACAACGGGGGGCAGCCCTTGGCTCGCTTGGGGGCGGCTTTGTTCGGCTGGGGGGAGCGTCGGCGGGCCCGGGGGGCAGGTTGGGGCCGCGGGGCCACACGTCGCGGCGCAAGGGGGAGGCGCGGCAAGACTGCGGGGGAGGCAGGCGGCCAAGGTTGCGGCGCCCGCCGCCCTGTTGCCCGCTGCCCTGCTGCCTCTTGCTTCCGCTTCCCGGTTAGGACAAACGCACTCCCCCATGCGGACCATCCACCTCGAACCCCAAGTCTACGAGGAGCCCTTCTGCGCCGACTTTACGAGTGAGGTCGCCGTTCGCGGCTTCGAGCGCGACGTCCGCACCTACCGCGCCTATACCGAGCCCTTCAGCATCTTGCCATTCGACAGCCGCGTCGACTGCACCTATCGCGTCTCGACCCACAGCGGTTCGTCTTACCTGGTTGATCTCGTCGACGGCAGCGGCGAGCACGACACGTGCACCTGTCCAGATTTCCTCGGCAACGAGCTCGATTGTTGCAAGCACGTCGAGGTGGTGCGCCGCTTCGTCAGCGACCATCGGCTGCGTAGCCGCGCCCGGAGACACCTCGGCGACGTCCCCGACCTGCCCGTCCTCGGCGTCAGCTCCACACCTTACCTGCGGCTCCTCCCTCTCGGCCCCTGGAGCAACGAACAACTTCAGCTCCACCGCGATCTGCTCAATCCACGCATCCGCGAGCTGGACCGTGCAGTCCTCGGCACAGGCCGGCTGTCCGACGGAATCCGCGTGGTGCGGGCGGCCCTCCCTGCCTTCCAGCGCATCCAGGCCAGCCACGACCTTGCCACCTGGCGCAAGTCTGCCAAGCGCGCGGTGGCGGCGAAGCGCATCGATCCCGACGTGTTGCGCTTTCCGCTGTTTCCTTACCAACGTCAAGGCGTGCTGCACCTCGTCCAGTCGGGTCGTGCCTTGTTGGCCGACGACATGGGCCTTGGCAAGACCGTCCAGGCCCTGGCCGCGTGTGAGGTGCTGCGTCGGCGTAGGCAAGCCGCCACCATCTTGGTGGTCACCGCCGCTTCCCTCAAACATCAATGGGCGCTCGAGATCAAGAAATACACCGGAGAAACGGCCGCTGTTGTGGGTGGTGGAGCCTCCGAGCGCCGCCGTGCGTTGGAGTCGGGCGCGGCCTATACGGTCATCAACTACGAGCTCACCTGGCGCGAGCTTACCTTGGTACAAGGCCTGGAGCCGCACATCCTGATCCTCGACGAGGCCCAGCGCGCCAAGAATTTTCGCACCAAGACGGCCTCCACACTGCGGGCGCTTTCGAGCCGCTTTCTCTTCATCTTGACCGGGACACCCATCGAGAACCGGCTCGACGACCTGTATTCGCTGCTTCAGCTCATCGACCCCAACATCCTGGGTCCGCTCTGGCGCTTCAACCTCGATTTTCATGACCAGAACGAGCGCGGCAAGATCACCGGGTACAAGAACCTCTCCGCCCTCCGCGCGCGCGTCGGGCCGGTGCTCCTGCGGCGCAAGAAGGAAGAGGTCCTGCTGCAGCTACCCGAGCGCCTAGAACAAACGCGCTACACGCCGCTCACCGTGGAACAGGCCGAGCTCGAAGAAAGCTACCGTTCCGGGGCCGCGCAACTTCTTGCCATTGCCGAACGTCGACCCTTGACGCGACAGCAGCAAGAGCGCCTCTTGGCCTGCCTGCTCAAGGCGCGCCAGGCCTGCAACGCCGCCGAGCTGTGCGACCCCAAACGCAAGGTGAAGCACTCGCCCAAGCTCGATGAGCTGGAGGCGCTGGTCGAGGAAATCGTGGCGACCGGCGACGCCAAGGTGCTGGTGTTTTCGGAGTGGGTTGGCATGCTCAAGCTCGCCCAGGTTCGTCTCGAAAAGATGGGCGTCGGCTACGAGATGTTGCACGGCTCGATCCCCACCGACAAGCGCCCCGCCCTCCTGCAACGCTTTCACGACGACCCCAACGCGCGCGTGCTTCTGTCCACGGATGCCGGAGGTGTGGGGCTCAACCTACAGGTGGCATCCTATGTAATTCACCTCGATCTACCCTGGAATCCGGCGCGCCTCGACCAACGAACCGCGCGCGCACATCGGCTGGGTCAGACGCGCGGCGTGGTCGTCACCTACCTGTGCGCCGAACAAGGCATCGAGCGAGGCATCGAGGGAACATTGGCGCAAAAGCGCAAGGTGCGCTCCGCGGCGCTCGACGCAGATTCCACCGAAGAGGCCCTCGAAGCGCCGAGCTTCAGCGTGTTTCTCCGCCAGTTGCGCGACGTGCTCGCAGCCATGGGTCAGGCCCACCATCCCGACCAAGACGACGGTGGCGAACTGCCGCTCCTCGTCGAAGACGCCACGCTCGATCCCGAGGTCGCCCTGCTCCTCCAGGGTATGGAGGGCAAGATCGCGGAAGACGGCGAGGGCATGTTGCTGCCCGAGGGCGACCCGCATGTCTCGGCCATCAGCACGACGGAGACGACGAGCTCCGGAGCATCCGCAAACGCGTCGGGGGCGATGGGAGCGACGGGGGCGACAAGGGTCGAGCCCGAGGTGGTCTCGGCCGCGCCGTTGGCCACAAGGGCCCCCACGGGGCCCGAAAGCGCTGCGCGCAAGCGCCTTCGCTTGGCCAGGTTGGTGGTAGGTGGAGGCTTCTTTGGTGACGCCCTACGTGCGGCCTACGAAGGGCTCGCAGTGGCCGTGGCCGCCCTAGGGGGTTCCGTGTCAACCTCCACAACGGACAACCACGCCGCGCTGGTGGCGCTCATCTACCGTGAGCTGTTACCGAGCGGAAAGCTACCTTCCGAGGCCCACACTGCCTTGGCAAGGCTCCACGATCTGACCACGCTGGAGCGCTCCGGCGTGGCCGTCGACGCGGCCTTGGCGGAAGCCGCCGTCGTCGAGGCCGAAGGCTGGATCTTGCGCCTGGAAGCGCAGGGCGAGGTGTCGAGCCTCAGTGCGTCGACCGCAGGCGAAGGAAGCGCGTCGTTCGCAGAGAGCGCTGCCGGAGGGGCCCTTTTGTAGGGACACCCGACCTCCGAGTCACAGCTTGCAAATTAGAATCGCCGCTTCTAATTTGCTCGCGTGTGGCCGCGGCTTGCATCTGAACGGCTCCTTCGTCTGTCGCGCAAGTTTCCCGCCGTCTACCTACTCGGCGCGCGGCAGGTCGGAAAAACCACGTTGCCGCGCGGCGCGTTTCCTGACCTTCCCAACTGTGACCCCAGGGAGACCATCCGCAGCTTGCACAGGAGGGCTCACGACCTCCGACCATCAAACGGGTTGAGCCAGCGAACGCCGAGTCCTTTGTAGTCCTTGACGTTGCGCGTAACGACCACAAGATCCTGTTCGAGCGCAGTGGCCGCAATAAGGAGGTCTTCGATCGCCTCGCGAGGCCGACCGTGCTGAAGACGCGCCCATCGCCGGCAGATCGGCCCCGTCAGCGGAAGAATGGACCACGTCGACGCGACGGCATCGAGCCACCGCTCAAGCTGCTGTGCCTTGGCTTCGTCGCGCTCCCGGGTAAGCTCGATGCCTCGCTGAACCTCCGCAAGCGTGACAACCGACAGAAATAGCGCTTCCGCGGGCGTCGCTTCTAGCCAAGAGAGAACAGCACCGTGGGGCTTGGGGCGTCGAAGCTCCGAAACGACGTTGGTATCGAGCAGGAACATGACCTTCTGCGTCGTGTCAGCGAAGCGGGGTGGCGGGCCGTTGGCGCAATCGCCCCCGCGGCGGTACGAGAGCGTCTGTCTGGGCGCCTTTCGCCAGAAGTAGGTCTTTCAAAGTCGGCGAACCGCTCTGCCGCAGAGCGCTGTATTGCTCGAAAGACACCATCACCGCCAACGGAACGCCCCGGCGAGTTACTGTCTGCGGTCCGTCCTCCACGCTCGCTCGCAGCAGCTCACTGAAACGGGCCTTGGCTTCTTGGACCTGCCAGGACTTCGGGGCTGCGGAATCAATCTGGTCAGCCATAGGGTCAGGATGGCCCATCGCATAGGCTCAGTCAAGCCAAACCCTTTGCTACTGGGCCCAACGCTTCCTCGGCAAAAAGCGCCTCCACGACTGGAGCTTCGTGGCCCCGAAGTCAAACCCACCCGGAACGCCCGCTCCACCCCCACGGGCACACCGCCCAAGTGCACGGTGCCTGCCTGGCACGTTGCACACAAGGGCTGAATCCTGACATCGTCCACCCCCTCGTCAATAAGCTTGGACAGCGTGGCCAGCACCTCGCCCCGCGGCTTTCTGGTCAGAAATACGCTCTCCTGGACGCGCTCGCCAATTTTGGAGAGTGCCTTGTCCACCTTGCGGCGCCGCTTGTTGTCGGCAATGTCATAGCAGACAAGCACACTACCTCGGTTATGCACTGGCTTGCTGCGCGGCGACGGTCACCGGGCTCTTGGCCCTCAGCTCTCCTGCGTCTCCGGACAGCACGGCCCTGCGCAGCGCGTTCACCTGATCGTCCAGGCGTCTTCTGGGCGTGGTGCTTGCGGAGAACTGTTCACCCAGGTGCTGCTCGTAGGCACCAATGTACCTCCTCAACGCAGCGGGGGTCAATCGTACCCCGGAGGAGCCGCCGCGATCGATGAAGTCGACCTCGCCAAAGACGCGTCGATTGAGGAGCGCCAATGTCAAGCGGTCTACCACGTCCACCCTGTGCGCCTCGAGCAGGTCGAGCGCAAGGCTCGACCGTCCATACCGAATGCCATGAAAGAAGCCGATTCTTGGGTCGAAGCCGGCTGCCCCAAGGCGACCTCCGATTTCATTCCCTAGCAAGGTGTAACCCAGGTTCAATAGCGCATTCACCGGGTTGCGGGCGGGATGTCGCGTGCGCCGCTCGAAGCGGAATGGCGCTCGCACCAGATTGTCCCACGCTCCGAAGTAGTCCGCCGCCGCGGCCCCTTCAATGCCTCGTAGACTGTCTGCGTTGGCAGCCTCTTCCACACGGCCCAGCGCTGCGCCGAGACGTGCGACAGTCTCCGAGAGGTTCGGCTGTTTTGCCGGGTGGTTCCTCGCCTGCCGGAGCAACAGCTCCCTTGCCGCCGCAATCTTCTCGGCCACAAGGGACTTCGCTAGCGCGAGGCGAAATGGCTCCTCGTGAAGGCGCCGGTGCTGCGCGAGACGCAAGAGTACGCTCCCCGAGGTGGGTCCACTGACATGGCCGCGGTACTCACCTGACGGACTGAAGAAGGCAACGTCTACCCCGTGGCTCAAGAGGAGCGCCAACGCCTGGGTGGTCACCTGGGCCGATCCAAACACGAGCGCACGGTCAACCTCTTCGGGAGCCCATTTTCCCGCGATCACTTTGTCAACGCTGACGGCGACCTTGCCGTCTTGCCGGTGGATGCGTGCGCCAAAGGTGGTGACGTACAGGGTCTTCTTCTCCACAACGTCAGGTCCTTTCACGCCCAATCGTGGGGCAACGTCTCGCTAGCCAGCAGTACACCCTCGGCCTCCTCGGAGACCTCTGTCGCGGACACGTATGTCTCTCGTGGCACGAGGCGCGCGCCCACCCCCGCCGCGGGACCCGTGACCTCCGTGCCCCCCGAGAGGCGCGGTCGCCGCAGCCATTCACGACGAAACGGCATGGCGTGGAGTAGCGGCGTTGAGTAGCCCGCCCGTTGCTGCTCACTGCTGAACACACAGGTACAGGTTGGTAACAGCTCCGGTGTTCCGTGTTTTTCACGCATGCGCGTGCAACGGATGGGCGGTCCCGTGAGCCGGCCTATTTGACGCAAGGTCACACGCGGATCAAAGTTGTTGCAGGGTGCGATGATGTCCACGATGGCTTGTTTTCCGGCTTCGCCGAGGTGACCCAGCGCGTACAAAACGCTGAGTCGCTCTGAATGACTGAGGTGTCCACTGGATCTCGCCTTGTCCGCCAGATGTCTCAGCACCGCGCAGCCGGACATGATCTTTGCCACGGGTCCGAAGGGCTCCACGGGAGTCCAGGGTTTGGTTAGAGTCGCGGGTCGGGGCGGTTGATTCGGCTCGCTGGCATCTTCCGCGGCTCGAATGTCGGGCAGCCGTGTCAGGATTGCCTCGGTGTCGTTGGTCTCCGTGGTCGTCAGGTTACTGAGGTCCCACGCGATCGCGGTCCTCTGGTCTCCATGGGGTAGAATGAGCACACTACGTCGACCTGTTAATGCGTGAACGCCCAGGGGCAGCGTGATCGCTTGATTGTGCTGCTCAACCTCTTCCGCGAGCGCCGGCAGCTCCTCCACGTCGACGCCCTCCGGCGCGCGGCCTGCCAGTCGCCTTACCTGCCTGGTCAGTGCACGAATGCTCTCTGCCGGAGCGGGAGCGGACAACGGAATCCAGAGGTGGTTTCCCCGACCCCCCGTATGTTCTACCCACGCAACCACCCCCAAGTCGTCGAGCGCTGCCAGGAGCGCGGCCGTGTGCACCTTGACGGCCGACGCGCTCTCTCCGTCCTTGCCGTCGATGTCGAGAACGGCCATGGGCGAGCTGCCGTCCTCCCGTCGCAGCACCACGGCAAGATGAATCTTGCCTTGCAAGTGGCGCCGAAAGTCCGAGACAGTGGGCGGCCCGGCGAGCGGCTGGAAGCTTCTTCCGGGCGCCTCGGCGACCTCGAATCGTTCGACCCCAGCGGCAAACATGCCCCAGAACAGGTCAATCGCTTCGTCGGGGATGTCTGCTTCCGCCTGGCTCTCCCCGTGAACCTCGGGCTCGTGTTGGCGTGTCGCGGCGCGCTCTGCCTGCTCAAACGCGCTTTCGGCGCCTGCGAAGTCGCCTTCCAGCGCCCGGCGTTCGCCCTCTTGCAGGAGCCGCTCCGTGTCATCCGTAGCGCCGCGACCTTCTTCCTGAGCGTCGGGCCAGCTCCAATCTTCGGGGTCGTCATCCGGGGTCAGAACGCTCAGCTCGTGGGCCTGTTCTGCCTCCGCGCGCGGGGCCTTCGGCTCTTCGGTAGCGGCATCGAGGATCTCTCTTGCCTGAGCGTCGTACTCGCCCAGCCTCGCGCCCTGCGGTAGCGGTGCGTCGAAGTACTGACGCCAGCCCTGAACCACGGGCCGTAGCGCCTCCAGCAACGCAGCACCGGAAAGCCCCCGCCCCGCTCGGTCGAGGCGCTGCCCGAGGGCCTTGATGGCGGAGTCACTGATGCGACATCCTCCACCGTCGATCCAGAAGCCCAGCCACGCAAAGCCGACATCCGAGGCGACTACGCTCGATGCGCTCGGCTTCAGGAGGAGCCGGAGCTCCGCCGCCGACCGCTCGATGGCGAACAGCGCCTCGTCCGCTCGAGCGCGTGTCAAGGTGGTGATGCACATGTTGTCGCAGTAGCGCACCAAATTGAAGCCACGGTTGATCAGGTCATCATCGAAGCGTTTGAGCACCAGGTTGGAGAGGATGGGGGACAAATTCGACCCCTGACAGAGGCCTCGTCCAGGCGCGATAGTGTGGGCTTTGAGAAGCAGGTCCGCGAGGCGAACCACGGTAGCATCCACCGGCAAGGCTCGCAGCGCGAGCACGATGTCTGCAACACGTACCGAGTCGAAGAAGTCGGCGATGTCGGCCGTGGCAGCCCAGAGCATCCCACTCGCAAGTGAAGCCGCCACCACGTCCACGGCTTGACGGGCGGAGCGCCGGGGGCGGTATGCGTAGGCGGCTGGCGACAAGACGCGTTCGATGGACGGGTGCAGCGCTGATCGTAGAAGCTCGATCACAATGCGATCTTGCACCGTCGGTAGACCAAAGTGGCGACTTTTCCCGGACGGTTTTGGCTTCGACCAGCGCAGAAGCGGCGAGGGACTGTAGCTACCATCCGCGAGCGAGCTAGCCAGCCGCTGGAGATTTTCTTCCAGATGCTTGGCGTATCCGTCCGGCGTGACGCGGTCCACGCCCGGGGAGTGCGAACGCATCCGCACGGACTCAAAGGCGGCGGCGAGCGCGGTCGTTGTTGCCAGGGTTTGCAGGTTCATGGTGGTCAGTCGTCCAGGAGCTCGCCGTATTGGTTGATTCTCGGTTGTCCACCGGGCGCCCCGGCCGGCGCGCGCAGTCCGTGGTAGGGGGGCGGGACCGCGGGCGGGGCGGCAGTGCGGGGTGGTTCCGCGGGGTAAGGCCGCGGGGTCTCTCGGAAGCTCGTCGCACCTTGCTCAATGGGTAGGCGGCGACCCATGTCTCGGACAACGACCACCAGCACGGCGACGATCCCGACCAGCACGACGAGCGCGACGAGCAGCACAATCGCGGTACCAATGGACATCACGGTGCCTCCTCGCTCGCGCACACCGGGCAGTCGGGCTGCCGTTCGAAGGAGACCACCATACGATCCCAGGCTTCGTCGAACACCCAGGTATCTGGACGCAAGGACATATAGAGCACAGTGCCCCGCTGTTCACCCCTTCGAAACAGGGTCGTCCAGTCCTCCCCGGCTACGAGGGACAGCGCCACGCGGGTGGCGACTGCCGTTCCAATCGCGATGTCGATGGGCAGCGCGGGCACCCCCTGGGCATGCTTGGCCGACTGTTCGATCGCATAGCGATCACGTGTGTGTCGGGCCCCGGAGCCGCCCTCGGCGAGCGTTGTGCAGCCATGGCAAGGTCCTGAGGTCGCAGGATCGACAACCTCGATTCGAACGCTCGCGGCCTCGTCGGAGAGCGCAACGAACAACGACGGGACACGAAACGTGGCGGCCTCCGCCGCCGCCACTCGACGCGAGTCGGCGGTGTCCGTGGCGACCACGAGCAGCTCCGGCGCCTCGGTTTGCAATAGGTTTGCGAAGCGATGCTCGTCGCGCACGACGTCCAGCACTTGCCCGGCGACGTCTGCGCCCGGTACGCTTCGACGCAGGTGGTCTTCCCACACCCGCGCCTTCGGGCGCCCGATCTCCGATCCCACCGACACATGCAGACCCCAGCGGACCAGGTTTTCGACCATCAGAACATCGGGGTCGATTCCGATCACGCGCAGGCCGAGGCGTGCCAGACGCGCGCCCAGATCGGAGCCGACGCTACCGAGGCCCACGACACAGACCGACTTTCCGGATACGGCAGCCGCGTGTGGCAAGGAGCGAAAGCGGTCCAAGTAGCGCGCCGGATCTACAACGACGATCTCGAGCTCAGTCGGACCCAGCCAGGCCTTTGTTGGGGTGCCCAGGGCGATGACGAGGATGTCCTGGTTTTCGGCCTTTTCCCCGAAGCGAACCTCGATCTCGACAGAGCTATCAAGCAGCCAAACGGAAACGTGCTCTCCATTTGTCTCGGACGTTGCGCCCCACGGGACTCGCTCGCCCAGTTGAAGTCGCTCGAACAGTGCGGACGGGACCATCAGGTGTCCACTGCGGCGTACTGGCCGACGGACGGCCTCTGTATCAAGCGTGGTGCTCATGGTTTGTTCCTCGGGTACTGTTTGGACCCTTCCCCCTGCCCGGCCCAGTAACGCCAGACGCCGCGTCCGAAGATGCGCACCTGGCGCCGAACCGACACGTTGTCCGCGAGCGCCTCGTAGACAACCTCGGGGAGGCTGTGTTTGCTGCTCCAGCCCAAACGAAGCGCGACGGGATCTGCGTCTTCGTCATCGATGTGGCCGGCCAGCACGAGGGGAGCGCCGTGCGGGTACTCGGGAGGAAACAGCACCGTGGCCCGTGCCCCATGACATCGGACGTGGGCGCACAGCTCGTCATCCACCGCCACCAGGGTGGTCTGAGCGTCGGATGTTCGTTCGATTTCGCGCATGTCGGCCAGCGCCCGCCGACGTGCCGTCTCGGACGGACCCGTTCCTCCCTTGGCGTTGGAGCCCTCCTTGGTGTCCGTCTTGAAAGCATCGTCCAGGTCGTTGGAGATCACGTCGTAGTCAACCTCCTCGGCATCGGCGCGTTCGTATTTTCGAGTAGCAACAAACGCCAAGGCCATCGGTTCGTCGTCGTCATCGACGGTTCCGAGGAGAAGCAACACGCCGGGCATGTCCTTGGCCTCGTTCTGCAGGATCTTTGCCGCCGTGCTCAGGTCGGTCGTTGACAGTTGCGGAAGAGGCATGGGGTGGATGTGCCAGTCGCCCAGGTATCGGTCTCCAGGGCGGGACGCAAAGTGGGATTCCAGAAGGCGCTTCTGGTAGGCAGCATCCGTTCGTACGTGCGAGTAGGTGCGCTGCGTCGCGGGCCCGTTCGGCAAAAGCGCCGTGACGGTGAAGGTTTGCCCAACCAAGGTACCGACGATGGATCCTGCCAGCTCCAAGCGGTCGTTGTGGCCCTTTTCGGCAGCAGAGAGCAGGTCTTGGTGGGCGGCTTCCGTGATTCTTACCTTGTACGTCGTGTTTGTCACCACGCGACTCCTGTTTCCATCCAACCTTCGTAGAGTACCAACCACACCGATACCCAGCCGAGCAAGGTCAGCAGGGTCGAGCGGGATGTAAATGCCTGGTTGTGGTCCAGGCACAGGCTCCCGTCCTGAAACACATGGGGCGCACCGGGACGCAGCTCAGGGTGGAGCAGGTACACCCGCGGCGATCCACCGCGACCGAAGGTCGGCGGAATGGCGATGAGCAGGTGGTAGACCCCGCGCAGCGTTTCCGTTGGACCGAGCGAGCCCCGGGCGTGGAGCAATCCGTCCGGCTCGATGTCGAGCATGAACTGCGGATAGGATTGGGCGAGGAGGTCTCTTTCCTTCATGATCCGACGTTCACCCTCGGGGGTAAAGTAGGACGGAATCTCCATTACCAACCTCCCCACTCATGGGGTTTCACGTCCACCGAGGGCGCCGCTCGTTCAGCAGGCGTGGCCGGCGTTCCGTTGGCTCCTGGAGCGCGCTCGTCCTTGAAGGACAGGTCTCCCATCTTGACCTGAACGGGGTCACCGCGCCGTAGTCGCCGCCGGAATTCCTCGATTCTTTCTCGCGTAACCATCGCTCCTCCTGGGTCGTCCATGTCCACGACAAGGCCAGGGTAGGTCGCTCTTCCTTCCCAAGAAAGCTACCGAAGTTCGGTTGTCGTTTCCCCCCACCGCCTGTTCCGCCCTTGCTCCCCGAGTCTTGACGGGCGGATGGCGTCAACCAACCTTCAGGCTCACGCCGCGTTGCGGGGTCTTGCCAGAAGGTACACACCCTTCTGCGCCCGGTGCAACCGCAGTACGTGGCGCTCGGCCAACAGCGCGTCGTCGATGCGCGTGAGCGAATCGATAGCGACCTTGATCGAGGCGTCGTTGGACGGCAGACCAGCAGCGCGCAGGATACCATCCATGCCGAGATGGTGGGGCCGCCAGCGTGCGAGCGCACGGAGCAGCTTGCGTTCGCGGCGCGCGAGACCGGCCTGTACGGTGACGTCGTCGGTCTGTGCGGCCATGGTCCACAGGCTCGGGGCCTGACGGATTTTCGCGCGCTGTCCATCGCTTCTGGTCAGGTACAGCCTGCCATCGTCCCACGGCAGCCTGAGGTCGACTTTTCGGACCTTTGCGCGGATTCGAGCGCACGTCGTGTGGACACGCTTGACGATGGCTTCGCGATGGGCGTTGGACCGGATCATGACCGTGGGAATCTTTTTCTTGGCAGGTTCGGCGGCATGCCCAAGGGCGTCTTGCTCCGCAGTCATTTGGATGAGCGCGGCGAGGTCCAAACCGAGGTCACCCCCGTTGACGACGGCCGACAGCAGGCGCGCCTCGGTCAAGGTAAGTTGCACATGCCGTTTTCCCACGTGCAGCAGCAAGGTGGCCATGTCGAGGATGCCGTCGAGCTCCGTGGTTCGCTGCACGGCAGGCAAGACCCCATTGGGGCCCAACGAGAGCGACCAGGCAGCGGGTCGCGCGCACGGACCCTGCAATGTCCGAGACGGCGAGCCAGCAAGCTGTTTGTGCAGAACATCCCGACCAAGCGCGGTCAGCTCCCAGTCGAAGTGCGGCAGCGCGGCGTCGCGCAGCAGGGCGGGGTGCTCACGCATCGCGCGGGCCCATGGGCCGGGAAAAAAGGTGAAAGACTCGCATGCGCCCGCGTGGCTCTCGGCGATGGCATGCAGATCTGCGATGTGCATGAGGGCCGCGGCGGGGGCAATATCGCGGGGTGCGACATAGTTTCGCACCGCGGCCAGGCTGGCCAGCAGCGTGCCGCGCGACAGCTCCACGCCTTGCATAGAAGCGGTATCCATGACCGCGAGCAGGTGGTTGGTGGCGTCGGTCGGTGACTCGGTGGTCTCCAGGTACTTGGTCAGACGCTCACGGAAGGTCTGCTGCTGGAGCACGGGATCGTGTGCCACGGTCCAGCGCGAAGGCGTGACCGACTCCCAGCGCCGACGTGCCTCGTTGGTTTGCTGCTGGTGGGCGACGGCGCGGGGTGAGCTGTGGGGGCGTTTCTGCGCGGTGGTGAAGTAAGGTGTCTCGACCTGGCTACGAAGATAAGCCGAAGGAGACAGTGGCGGCGCGCTTACCGTGAGGCGGCCGGAGTGAACGAAGTCGGCGAAGTGCTCGAGGGCGGGCAGGGCGAGCGGGTGGCCGGCCAGCGCCTCGGTGGGTAAAAGAACAGTGTCATAGCGAGACAACAGGAGCGCCAAGTCGGCGATCAACGTGGGCAGATCTTCCATCTCCGGGCGGATGCCACCGCGGAACGGGTCGAGCTCGTCGTAATACACGAGATGCATGGGACTTCTCCTTGGGCAAGCGAGACATGTGCGAAGGGGTCATTGACTTGTTGGTAGCCTAGTTTGACGCGATGTTCTGTCATGCGCCCGTCACACTGACGTTGACGGAACTTCCGTCAACGTGAGTTGGGGGCGAAGAAATTCTGACGGATTTGGTGTCTGTACTAGACGTTACGCTCGTCGGGCGCGGCGGCTTTGGAGTTGTGCTTACAAACGTGACGGCGGCGAGAAGGGCCCGCCCGGGGCGGTCCCAGGGGCGCCCACCCCTTAACGCGCCGCGTGCCGGGTGACCTCGCCTTAGCCCGCCGCCGTTCCCCTGCCCGCCGCTGTCGGATGCCCAGCGGGTGAGCGAGTTCGTTCTGGCGAAAATGGACCGTTGACGAGCAGCCCCGAGGGGGCGATAAGGTGAGCCGCGTTGCCGACCGCGGTCCTTGAAAACCCAACCAAGCGCTGACCTGTTGTAACCCCGGTTTTGGGGGGTCGATCAGCGAAACGAGCTAAGTCGTTGATATTGTGCGAGATTGTGTAAGATTTGGCAGGTCCGATTTTGGCGAACTGCAGACGCGAGGTGGGTCCCAAATGACTCATCAGCGAAACCGGGGGTGCAACTCCCGGAAATCATTGGCCTCGGGAGACTGGCTCCCGAACTGGCATGGCCCGCTAAGAGGGCATTGAGACACGACCTCGAGCTTCTGACCGGTGCGAAGACCGACCTCGAGCCCGAACTGGCATGGCCCGCTAAGAGGGCATTGAGACAAGGACGATGATCAGCATGAGGCTGATCAGCAACATGAAGCCCGAACTGGCATGGCCCGCTAAGAGGGCATTGAGACAGCGCTGCTCTCGAGGCCCAGGCGCTGCCTCGCCAGCCCGAACTGGCATGGCCCGCTAAGAGGGCATTGAGACAAGCTGAGCGTCAGGGCCGGGAACACGATCCCGTACCACGCCCCCGAACTGGCATGGCCCGCTAAGAGGGCATTGAGACATGATCTGCGGATCGCCTGCTTCACCTTCGGGGATGTGTCCCGAACTGGCATGGCCCGCTAAGAGGGCATTGAGACAAGAATCAGGCAGCGTCCGCGTCTTCGCCCGGCTCGTAGACCCGAACTGGCATGGCCCGCTAAGAGGGCATTGAGACACCGTCTTGTCGTCCATGATTCAATGCTCCTGTGCAGGTTGTCCCGAACTGGCATGGCCCGCTAAGAGGGCATTGAGACACGCCCGAAGAGCCGCTGCCACCCGATGCTTGCGCGGGCCCGAACTGGCATGGCCCGCTAAGAGGGCATTGAGACAAGGCGTGTCCCTGCGCTTGAAGTAGGGTGCGCACACCCTCCCGAACTGGCATGGCCCGCTAAGAGGGCATTGAGACTGTGAGAAGCAAAGGATGATGCGCCGCTTCCTGTGCGAGGGAGCCCGAACTGGCATGGCCCGCTAAGCTAAGAGGGCATTGAGACAACTTGAAGCTGATCACCTCGAACTTTTGTCCGACCCGAACTGGCATGGCCCGCTAAGAGGGCATTGAGACAGAGCTTCCCGAGCGCCGAGGCGCTCAAGGGAAGTTGTTCCCGAACTGGCATGGCCCGCTAAGAGGGCATTGAGACCATCCTTCGCGCGCGGCCCATGGGACCTTCGTCGGTCCCGAACTGGCATGGCCCGCTAAGAGGGCATTGAGACACTGCCCGGCGGCCGGCTTGGCGCAGGACGGATCTGCCCCGAACTGGCATGGCCCGCTAAGAGGGCATTGAGACAGCTGTCGCGCCAGCCGTGTGCCGTGAGATACCTCTGGAGCCCCCCGAACTGGCATGGCCCGCTAAGAGGGCATTGAGACTTCTTGTGGGGTCCCGCTGATGCGGGTCCCCACGGTTCACCCGAACTGGCATGGCCCGCTAAGAGGGCATTGAGA
>CAYLJT010000046.1:0-18819 GCA_964383995.1 uncultured Polyangiaceae bacterium | reverse complement strand
ACTCCTGCCGGAAATTGCACGACGTTCCACAGCATCGAGGGGCTCCCAGCCAGCGCGAAGTCCTTCGAGCCCATGTGCGGCAGCGCGGGCGTCGCGTGCGCGGGGCACAAGATGACGTCGATGTTGGCCCGCGTCATCGCGGACAAAACCTTTGCGCGGTAGGCGCGGAGCGCGGCCGTGATGCGGAAGATGTCCGAGACACTCTTCTCTCCCATCACCGAAAGCAGCCTGGAAAGTCGCGGCTCGAACGCCAACCCGGCGACGCGCGCGGCGGTCTTGCGCACGCCGTTCGGCAGGCTCGCGATGCTGCGCAACGAGCGCAGCGACGGGTCGGGCTCGCCGTCGCCGAGGTAGCGAAACGCGGTCTCGCCGCCGTCCGCAGAGAGCGCGGCGAAATAGCCGTAGATCGCCTCGTCCACGTCGGGCGGGACGAAGGGCACGACGGTCGCGCCCTGTTCGCGCAGAGCGTCGGCGGCACGCGTGACCGCCCGCGCCACGGCGAGGGAAGACGGCACCACGCCGTCGTCGGTGAAGAAGCCCACGCCGCGTCCGCGCATCGCGAAGCTCGCGGGATCGGACCAGGGCAAGGGCGCCACGCGCGGGTCGGCGGCGCTCATGGCGATCGGATCGACCGCCGTGAACAAGAGGGCCACGTCGGCGGCCGTGCGCGCCATCGGCCCCACCTGCGAGCGGATCATCTCTTGGCCGGCGATCGCCGTGTGCAGGCCGTGGTTCGACCAGCGGTCGAGGGTGGGCTTGAGACCAGCTATCCCCGCGAAATGGGCCGGCACACGGATGCTGCCGCCGATATCGGTGCCCACGCCAAACACGCTTTGCCCCGACGCGATGGCCGCCGCCTCGCCGCCCGACGAGCCGCCTGGGCCCCGCGCGAGGTTCCAGGGATTGGCCGTTTGCCCGAAGAGCGGATTGCGTGACTCGTGGAAGAGCAGCAGTTGCGAGACGTTGGTGCGCCCTAAGATGACCGCGCCCGCCCCGCGCAAGAGGCGCACGATCAACGCGTCTTCGCTGGAGAGCGTGTTCTTTCGAGCGGGCACGCCCAACGTCGACGCGTGGCCCTCCATGGCAATGGACTCTTTGATGGTGACGGGCAGTCCGTGCAAAGGACCGCGGATATGGCCCTTTCGCCGCTCTTCGTCGGCCCGTTTGGCGGCGGCGATGGCCTCGACCTCGAGCACCTCGGTGAAGGCGTGGACGCGCGGCTCGACCTCGCGGATGCGGTCGAGCTGGGCGCGGACGATGGCTTCGGAGGTCGTCTCACCTCGGTCGAGCATGCCGCGGAGCTCGACCGCGGTTCGGCGAAAAAGGGCGCTCATGGCTTGTCAGAAGCGGTAGGTCGCGCCGAGCGCCAGCTCGTCCAGGCTGGACTCGAGCTTGCCGCCGTTGATCGGCTGAAGGGAGCGGTTGTTCGTGCTCTTGTCGCCGGAGAGCGCGTAGAGCGAGCCCTTCCCCTTGTTGTCGATGGTGCCATAAAAGGTGTGCTGATAGGCCACCGACGCGTCGATGGGGCCGAGTCGGATCGTCGCGCCCACGGAGGCGCCGAACTTCTCAGCCACGTTGAAGTCGACGTCGAGATACTCGTCTTCTTGCCCTTTGGTCTCGAAGAAGCCGCCTGCGCGCACCGCCAAGAAGTCTTGAATGGGCACCCAATCGCCGCCGAGGCGTGCGCCCATGACGTCTTTCCACTTATGGGGCACATCCGCGTTCGTGGGCACCTGTCCGGGCTCGGCGCCGCGCACGACGATGCCGTCTTTGAAGCGCAATTCCAGGGCGTCGACGGCGCTGTTGTTCGCCCAGGTCAGGTCGAGCTCGACATCGAACTTGTCCTGGCTCAAGACGTCGCGCATGGGCCGTCCGGCGTTGTCGCCGCCCATCCATTTGGGCCTCGTGCCGCCCTCCCTGGGCTCGTGGTAGCGGAGGCCCAGTTTGGCTTCCATAGGAATGGCGAGGTGCAATCGTGTGCCTGCCTCGGGCTCGTCGGTAATCCAAGCGGGATCGATGTCGGCCTTCGTGCCCCCGCTCCTCCAGTAGTTCGACTCGATGTACACGGACGACGTGGAGGCGTTGAGCGCGTCTTGCCACTTGTACCAAGCGCCGACGTCGAGGTTCCTTGAAGGGGACCACAGCGCGCCCGCGACCACGCCCGGGATGAAGAGGTCTTTCGACTCGACTTTGGCCTTGATGTCCACGTGATGATCGAAGTCGTCGACACCCTTGGGATCGCTGTTGCTCACGGCCTCCGCCATGTTCGAGAAGGACACCGTCGCGATGCCCCAAATGAACCCGACCCCGAAAGATAGGTTGCTTGTTGGTGCATAACTAGCTGAAATGGTTGGAAAAATCAGCTTAGCATCGGCGGACAGCAACATGTAGCGCTGGGGCGACGGCTGGGTGCCGGCGGGGCTGTCGTAGGGCACGGACTCGGGCCATTCGTTGTTGCCCACGGCGTGCGGGCCGAGCACGGCGACGCCGACCGCGAGGTCCTTCGAGAGGCGAAAGGTGGCTGCCAATTGGGGGTTTGGAAACATGCCACCATCGGCGCACACCTCGGCCGCGGGGCCCCCCTCGGCGCCCGGGCCAGGGATGCCATTGCCGGGCGAGACAGGCTGACCGTCCACGCCGACGCGCGTGTAGCATTGACTGGCGAACATGAGATGCGCGCCCACGTACACGCCGCTCGGCTGCCGCGCCAACGTGGCAGGGTTGTAGTAGACGGCGAGGGGGTCGTCGCCCCGCACGAACCAGGCGCCGCCGCGGCCCAGTTGGACCGTGCCATTGTCGGGCGACTCGAGGCCCGTCGTGGCCCCGGCGGAGGATGCCAGTGTGAGGGCGGCCAGGGACATCGCGCCTAGGGCCGCCTTGCGGCATTGGGAGTTACGCATGGGTGCTTTCCTCGCGGTCGTTACTTGACGGGAGAGGCCTTGAGCGCGGCCTTGCCGTCTTTGACATAGACCGTAAACTTCACGCGCTCACAGTTGTGGCGCGCCACGAGAGCTGCCTTGTTGCGCTCCAGCGTGCCCTTGAACTTGTCGAAGGAGAGGTTCGCCGTCGGCTCGCCGCATTGCTTCTTCACGCTCAAGAACTCTTCGTAGACATGCCGCCACTCGCTGGCCTCGTCGACCGGCGCGTCGTCGCCCACGGCCGCCGAAGCGAGCGTGGTCTCGTGCGCCCCGCCTTTCGGCCGAGGTGCAGGCACGACCACCGCGGGCGTTTGCTCCGCTGCGGCCCCCGCGGAGGGTTGTGTGGTTGGGGGTGTTGGCGGCGCTGTCGGCACCGTGGGCGGTCCCGAGCTGACGATCGGCGAGATGGCAGGCGCGGAGTCGACGTCGATGACAGGTGCGCTTGGCGCAGCAGGAACGGCCAGTGTGCGCTCGTGCTCCTTCGGTTTGGGCTTCGGCAGCTCGGGCTTGCGCTTTTCGGGCTTAGGCGTTGTCGCGGGGGCGCTCGGCTTGGGCGCCTCGCCGGAGCCGGGCACGGAGAACGCGCTCATCTTGGGCTGGGCGGGGATGGGTCCCAGCACTTGCTCCAAATCGGCAGCTCGCCGCGCCCCGCCGCCCTTGACAACCACCTTCTCGATACCGTCGTTGAGGTCTTGAGCTACCTTGCGGAAGATGCCAGTCTGCTTCGAGGGCGTCACCATGTCGATGCGGCCCGCGGCCAAGGCGCTGACCTCGCCACGGAAGACCTGAATCGGCTTCGTGTGCTCGATGAAGGTGAACAGAAGGCCCAAAATGGCCAACACGAGCACCACGGGAATCAAAATGAACGTGGGCACAGAGGCCTTGTCGGCGTCGTCGGCCACGTTGAAGAAGTCAAAGGGCGAGTCCACGCTCGAGGCCAGGCGGCCGACGGCGTAGCCGGCCCCGAGCTCCCACGCTTCGCCGGGCAGACGCGCGTAGACGACGCCGAGATGGGCATTGAGCACGCGCGGCTCACTGCGGCCCTTTTCGAGGTAGTCTTTGTTGTTCGCGAGCTCTTTCAGGTCCTGTGTAATGACGTCCAGATTGGCCCTGTCGAAGCCCTCGGGGGACCACGAGGCGACACGCGCGTTTTCGGCGTAGAAGCCTACCGCAGCGCCCGTGCGCTTGGACACGGCTTGGGCGAACTTGTCGTCGACCGCGCGCACACCGATGATGGCGCCCACGGGCTCGCTATTGACCTCTTGTTCGACGGGCCGCGCGACCACCCGCAAAATGCGGCCCTTCCAGACCCAGGCGTCGTCGCGAATCCAGCCGTGCAGGGCGTCGGCGACCACGGGGAAGCCGCCGAGCTCCCAGTCTTCGCCCGCCGCGAAGAGATCGCCGTGACTGGCAATCACGCGGCCATTGACGTCGACCGCCCAGAGCATGTCAAAACGCAGATCCTCTTCGATGGCCTCCCCGGCGCGGCGCAGCGCCACGCGCGCTTTCTCCGCGTTCTCGCGGCTTGGCTTGTCTTCCCCGCTGGCCTTCGCCAACGTGGAGCGCACCTCGGGATCGAGCACGACGGGGATCAGCGCCGAAGAGCGGTTGCGCGCATCGTCTTTGAGAAACCAGCCGACCGCGCTCGAGTCTGCGGCCAGGGACTCGCCCATGGCGCGCTCCCCAGCTCGATTGTAGACGGACGCGCCCAGGTAGAGCACGAAGACCGCCGCGCCGATCATGAAGGCCAAAACCACGTACCAAAAACGTGACAGGATCAATGCTCGTCTCCGTGATGGTCAGTTGGACTTCGGTTTTTCGCCCACGACGAGCGGGGCCTTGAGGAGCTGCTCGGGCGGTCCGGGCAGCACCGTGACTGGCAGATCGGTGCCCACCTTTTCGCCGTTGAAATAGCCCCGCAGCGTGTATTGGCCCGGCTCCAGCGAAATCGCGAGGTCACCGGCGCGGTTCGGATAGGCGATCGCCACGGCCTTGGGCTCCACCACGATGTAGCCGCGCAAGCTCGGCGAGAGCTCGTCGCGCAGCTCGTATTTTCCGGGGCCCGGGGGCGTCCACGCGCGCGTCTTCGTGGGCGCCATGTCGCCCGGGGGCAACCCCCCTTGACCTACCGTGTAGATTCGGTGGGGGAACGGATCGCGGTTTTCGAGCTGGATTTGCTGGCCCGACGGGATCACCAGCGTGACCGGCGAAAAGCGCCCGCCGAGCAGTGAGACCCGGAGCGGCTGCGGGTTCGCCTTGGCACCGTCGCCGATGGCCACGACGCACAGCTCCTTTGGCAAAAACGCCGTCAACGTTCGGACATCCGCGCGCACCGTGGGGGACGGCTCGCGGAAGTTGAAGCGGTGGGAAGCCGCGTCTTTGGCCTCGTTCCACACGGGATTGAGCAGGGCGCTGGCGCCCTCCAAGTGCCCCTTGACCGTCACAGCGCCAAAGGCCGCCGTCGGAACACCGACGAGGGCCAAAATGAGGCCGAGACGGCGAAAAAGGCGGCCTTGTTTTCGGTTGGGCCTAGGTTTCACCATCGGACCCGCGAACCTACCGGAACGCGCCGCCTAACGGAATCGACAAAAGCGTTCCGTCCGCCAAGGTCGTGGGCATCTGACGTGAACCCCTAGCAATCGCTAGGTGGGTGCCGACGTACCGCTTTAGGCTTCCCGGTGAAAGGATCCGGGCCTAGCACACCACGGTAGTCTTGCCGGCTCCCGGGTTCTCGGCTACTCGGGATTCATATAGCCAGGGCCTCACGGAAATCAGCAGACGGAACCGTGCGATAATAGCGGGGCCACGGTCTCGGTCAATCACTCCTGAGACCCGAGCGCGCTTCCCCGTCCCGTCGGAGCAAAAAGCATGAGCGTGCCCCTCGACGATAGTCTCGACGGTGTAATCGGGGCCGAGCTGGCGAGCGACGTCTCCCCCGACGTTACGTATCGCGTCTCACATCGCGTGGGCGAAGGGGCGATGAGCGTCGCGTTTTATGCGACCCGCGAAGCGCCCGACGGGAGCTGCCCGGTGGTCATCAAGATGATGCGCCCGGGCTTCGTGCAATCGTTGGGCTCCACGGCCGCGTTGATCGTGCGCAAAGAGGCCATCGCGCTCGGTCGGCTCAACGAGCGCGTGCCCCCCACGCCGTTCGTCGTGCGCTTCATCGACACCGGCTATTTCCCCCAGGTTTTTGCGGGCAAAACCGCCAACTTGCCCTGGCTCGCTCTCGAGTACGTGCACGGCGGCGCCGAGGGCACGACGCTCACGCAAAGGGTCGAGCACAGCATCCGCGCGACCGGCCACGCGTTCGATCCAACCCGCGCGGCGCAGGCCATTTCGAGCCTGGCGAGCGGCCTCGTCGCCGTCCACGAGGTGGGCGTGATTCACCGCGATTTGAAGCCCGACAACGTGCTTTGTTGCGGCTTCGGCGACGCCGAAATCTTCAAGATCGCCGACTTCGGGGTGGCCCGGCCGCTCGGCATGTCGGGCACCTTCGGCGGCATGATGGTGGGCACGTTGGGCTACGCCGCGCCCGAGCTCGCCGCCATGGACCCCAAGGCGATCGGCCTTTGGAGCGACGTTTTCAGCCTCGCCGCGGTGATTTATTATCTGCTCACCGGGGAGGACTACTTCGTGGTGTCGACGCCCGCGCAGGCCATCGTGGCCGCGTGCGCCACGGAACGCCGCTCGATCCGCGACGCGCGCGGTCTTTGTCCCGAGCTTCGGGCCCGCGAGCAGGCGTGTCGATCCATCGATTTCGCGTTGGCCTGCGCGACCAGCCAAAAAACCGAGAACCGTCCGCAGCGCGCGGATGCCGTGGCGGCGATGGTGCTCCCGTGGCTGCGCACCGAGCGCAAGGCGCCCCACGCAGACCGGCAAAAACGCCTCGACGCGGTGCTCGCCAATGAAGAGGTCACCGTGGTGCGCGGCTTCCATTTCTCGACGCTGCATCGGCCCACGCAGGGCATGGTGGTGCGCAGCGTGGCTTGGGACGGCGACGGCAAATGCCTCGCGGCGACCAGCGAAGGCCTGGCGTTTTGGGATGGCACCACGATGCGCAACGTCGAGCTCGCGAACTTCCCGAACCCCACGGGCATCCGCTTCGTGCGCCGCGTTGGCCCGGGAAAATGGCTAGTTGGCGGCGACGACGCCACGGTCGCGACGTACACGCCCGAGGGCGTGATCGATGTTGTCAAGCTCGAAGGTCAGGCCGTTCGTTTCGACAATTTGAGCGGCGAGCTCGACGACCTCGCGGTGCTCGTTGGAAGCTCCGACGAAGGGCCTCCGGTGCTGTGCGCGCTCGCCGCGCGGCGTTGGCTCAAGCCCCTGCCGCTCGAAGGTGTGGCCGCGTTGATGAGCGTCGCGCGCATCGAGGACGAGCGCTGGATCCTCGCGGGGCGGAGCATGGAGGGGCAGGGAGTTGCGGCGATCTATTCGCCCCTCGATTGGGAGGTCGTGCGCCTGCCATCGGCGAGCGTGCGTGCGTATCTGGCGTCGGCGGGCCTCTGGGAGAAGGGCGTCGGCCTCGTGTCCGGGGCCGGCGGCGCCGTGGTTTGGGTGCAAGATCGCCAGGCGCAAAACGAGCGCGTCGAAGGCGGTTTCGATCTGTCTTCCGCGGGGGTCGATGCTCTCGGCAGGGGCTGGGTCGCGGCCCTCGGGCGCATCTGGTTGCGGCGCATCGTCGAGACCGACGCGGGCGCGCGCGAGGCCCGTTGGGAGCGCATTTACCGCGACGATACCTGGGTCGCGCCGTTCATTTCGCTGATGCCCGATGTGGGCAACGTCCTCGCGCTGACGGCCGACGGCGGCATTTTGGAAGGGCGCATCGCGCAGGGCGGCTAGCCTCGAGCCCGCGTAAGCCGCCTTTCGCTCGCGCAACAACACCCTGATCCGAAGCGGTATCTCGCGTAGCATGCGCGGCGATGAACATCCTGTCGCTCGGGCCGCTGCGCGCCACCTCGCTGCTTTGGCAAGAGCGAGGGCAGCGCTATCAACGGGCGGTCATCGTTCGCGTGACGTACGACCTCGCGCCGAACGAGTCGCCCCTGGCCGCCGAGCAGGACGCTCCCTTCGAAGAGGACAACCACTGGGACGACGACCTGGCGCGGAGCCTCTCAGGGGCGAGCGACCTCGTACCCGCGAAGAAAGGCGCGGACGTTGTCCTCGTGGGCTCCGCCTACGCGGCTGTCCCGACGCGATCGCTCGTGCTCCGGCTCATCGTAGGCGAGCTCGACAAGAGCATCGAGGTCTTCGCTGACAGGTACTTTCGACAGGATGGTGCCTTGTACGACACAGCGTCGTTCACGCGCATGCGGCTTGTGTACGAACGAGCGCGCTGGGGCCCTGGGACTTCGAACCCCGTGGGAGTTCGGCCCGATTTGCGCGACGCCTACGGCCGCCTTCCCCTGCCAAACCTGCAACCCCCCGGCCTTCACATCACGACGCCTGACGATGCGATAGACCCCATCGGCTTTGGACCCCTCGCGCCAACATGGCAGTCGCGCATGGACCGCCTCGGTCGCTCGCCCTTGCCGCGACCCGAGCGCAGCAAGCCCCTTATCTTGAATGAAGGGTTCGATCTCGGGTTCTTCAACGTCGCGCCGCGGGACCAGCAGATTGGCAGTTTGCACGACAACGAGCGCATCGTCATCGAGAACATGCACCCGACCCACACGCGCCTCGTGACCAGCTTGCCCTCGGTGCGACCAGCCGTCTTCGTGGAGAAGCGGAGGGGGCCTGAGACCGTCACCATGCGGCCGGACACGCTCTGGATTGACACGGATCGTGGCGTTTGCTCGCTTACGTTTCGAGGTCAGGTGACCATCGAGATGCCCGACGATGACGGCCGCGTGGTGGTGGCTATGGAGCGATGCGCCGAGCGCCTGACTTGGGCCGAGGTCGAGCGGCAAATACCCGGGCGTCGTCGGCCCCCCGCGCGGCCTACACTGACCATGGTGCAATCGCCCCTGGACGATCCGACGACGACCGGTCCGGCCTCCCACGCACCGAGCACACTGCCTTTCTTGCCCACCGACCTCTCCAAGGTGGCTCGCCCCGCCGAGCCCCGCGACGACGGAGCACTGCCCTTCCAGTCGAAGAACGCTTTATCCCAGTCATCGGCGTCGTGGGGGCGGTCCGTGCCTGTCACTCCGATGCAGGCTCCCCAGCCGCCTCAGGCACCGCCGGCCCCCGTCGCGTCGCCCATTCCGGCCGTCCCTTCGGTCTCGTCGCCGCCGGCTTCCATCGGGTTCGTGGCGCCCCTCGGCGGCGATCCTACCGCCGCGCCGGTCATCCCCCTGGCAAGACCCAAGGTCCCTGCGCCTGCCCCCGCGGTTGCTCCGCCGCCCCCTGCGGATGCACGCTCTTTGGGCTTGTTGAGCGCCTCCAATGCGGCCGCCGACCCTTGGGCGCGCAAAGACGCTTCGTCCGAAGCCTTCTCGGAGCCCACGTCGCCAGCCGGGCGCGATGGCTTGGATCTGCTTTGGCTCGATGACGGACTGTCGGGCAGGCTCCGCCGCGTACAGGCCTGGAAACCCCTGCTCGACGCCCTCGATGAGCGCCCCGCGGACAGGGATCTGGAAGGTCCTCCGGAGGGGGAGGCCGCCGCTGCGGAGGATCAGCGCGAGGCTTTCGAGGTCCTCGCGAATGGCGAGGCGGGTCACGCCGAAGCCCTCGATCGCGCCCTTTCGGGCCTCGTTCGCAAGGATGGCAAGGTCTCTCCCAAGCTCATCCTGTTGTCTGGCGAGGTGGCCTTTCCGTTCGACGAGCTGATGCGCCTGCGCGCGCTCACCGCGGCGGCCAGCCCGTTCGCGGGCAGCGATGAGCTGTTGAAGGCCACTCTGGAAGACGCCAAGTCCTATTCCATGACCCCAGCGGAGTCGGCCAGTGCCTCCATCGCAGATGCCTTGTCGGCGCGCCTGCGTGAGTCGTTCGCGGCCTCGCCCCGGGCCGTCCCAGGCACGTACATCGACGAAGAGGCGGACAGGGCCTTATTGCTAAACAGGCACTATCAAAAGCGCAAGCTCTTCGGCGGCCCGCAGATCAGGTGCCTTGTTACGCTACCGGGCGACAACGACCCTGTGCCCGCCTATCTGCCGAGCGACCTCGCCGAGAAGCTCCCGCTCTACCAACGCTTCCGCGCGCGCCTCGTGGCCGAGGTGTACCCGGTCGTCGATCAATACGAGACCCACCCCGCGGCCCTGCGCATCTTGGCCTTGGCGCGCTCGACGTTCGTCGGAAAACGCGCCTGAGGGCGGCGATCTCCCCCTTCCCGGAACATTGACCCTCTTTCTGACTCTGTGCCTCGCCATGCGAAAAAAAGCCCCCCTCCATTTCGTGCTCACGGTCCTTTTGGCCTCTGCCTGTACTCCCGCCCAAGGCCCTGAGCCGAAGGCCCCCTTGAGCGCCCCGACGGCGGCGACACCGAGCACGCCCGAAGCTCTTGGCCCCTCGGCCGATCCCTTCGCGCCGTCCTTGCCGCTCCTCGAAGAGGCCTATTCCACCGTGGACGGCAGTGCGGCCGTCAAGGGCCCTCAGCCCCTCTCGCCTGCGCCCCAGGGGGTGCCCAAGGCGCCCGCCGTGTGCAACGAGATGCTCGCGAAGAAGCCCTCGTCGGCGGCGGTCTGTGCGACCCGCGAAGAGGCCCTGTCCGCGCTCGACAAGGCCCTCACGGAGACCGACGCCACGAAGCGCGACACGAGCCTAGCGGGCCTGGAAGCGTGCGCGGGGCTGACCCCGGGCCTCGTGCGTGCGCTGCGCAGCGACCTCTCTTCCGCCCCCTGCGGCGACGTGCTCGCCGAGCCGCTGCTCGCCGCGCCTCCTCCAGGCATGAGGCAAGATGTCTCGGACACGCTGGCCGGGCAGGCCATCGCAGCGCGGCTCTTGCGTGCAGGTGCGGACGCGCCGACCCTCGCCAAGCCTTACACGCGCGACCGCGTGCTGGCCTTCGTGAAAGGCCCCGTGGCCGACTGGATGCGGCGCGTGGCCACGGCCGTGCAAGACCTGTCGGGGGAGGCCGCCAAGCTCAAGTCCTATGGCGGCGGCGTGGCCGCGTTGGCCGCCGGCACGGCCGATTTGCGCCTCGTTGAGATCGTGCGCGGGATGCCCATTCCGGACGAGATTGCCAATGACGAAGATCGGAAGAATGCCTATTACTCCTCCCTCGATGTCGAGCTCGAGCCCCGGAAAAAGCGCGGTCGCGACGCGGCCCTGGTGGGTTTGATGCGTTTTGCCGAGGTGGGCGCCATCCGCGACGCGCGCGTGGCCGAGGCGCGCAGGCTGTTGTCCACGCTGTACGGAGGTCGCCGCGTAGACGCCCTCGATCGCCTGCTTTTGCCGGCGTTGAGCGACAAGGCCCCTGGGAAGAACGGCGCGCTCTTGGCACAGGCGCCGACGTTTTATTTGGGGCTGTTGTTGGATCCAGCCGTGGTCGCCGACGCGGACACCTTGAATGTGCTGGCGTCGCGCGGTCTGCCCACGCCCCAGCGGAGGGAGCTCAAGAAGGTAAGCTCGGCGAACCCTGCGCTGGCCCCGGTGGCCGCGCGCGCCAGGGTAGCGCTCGGTCAGACCTATTTCCGCGCCGTGGACTTCGATGAAGCCCTGGCGATAGCGTCTGTCGTGCCCAAGGCGTCTCAGACAAACGAGCTGATGTTGACCTGGGCGACGGCCCTCGCGCTGCGCGGTGGGCCCCGCGACGCCGCGGAGCTGATGGCGAAGGCGCCCGGCGCCGTGCTGCCGGAGGCTTACCTCGGGGCCCTCGATACCGTGGCCAATTCCACCTCGCCGGAGGCCGGCAAAGCCGCCTTCGACGCCGCCTACTTGAAAGAGCTGTCCGCCCCCGAAGGCGCGGGAGCCGCGTTCTTTACCGATGTCGAGCGCCGCTATCGCCTGGCCGCGCCCAAGCTCGACGGTGCCGCGCGGGAAGAAGCCGTCAAGCGCGCGCAGGCTGCGGCCGAGCTGTCGGTCGCTGCGGCGGCGAACCAGAAGTAGCCTCGTTTTGCACGGCACAGCGCGCGGCTAGGTTCGCTGTGCGGCCCTAATTTCGAAGATCTGACGAGTGCGGAAGAAGCAGACGTCGAACTGCAAGAAGAAATTAACCTGGCCCAGGATCACCGGCATGGTGTCCACGCTCGCCCAGGCGAATGCCAAGCTCACGGGAGCGAAGCCTGCGACGGCCGCCGAGACGAGAACGGCCCGTGCCTCGGCCACAGCCATGTTTCCGCTGAGCTGCACCGAGGTCGTCTGCTGTTCCCACGCTAGGCCAAGATCAAGACCCACATGGAAGGGAAGAACGTTAACGGCGGCACCCGTGTCGAGCAGGCCCAACACTGACACGCTACGCGCTCCTACCAGTGTAAGCGGAAGCATCGGCGCGAGGCTGCCAGCGCCATACTCAGCGGCGCGTGCCAGAAACGGGAATTTTTGCCCCATAGAAACCGCGGAAGAGCCTTACTCGGCGCGCAAGGTCTGAAGGAGCGTCTCCGCCGCCGCGAACGCCTGGTCGGGTGACCACACCGGGTAAGACTGATCCCCCTGGAGGGCGGGAGCTTCTTCCTTCTCTGCCAGCTCCTGCGCAAGGAATTGGATGAGCTTGAGCTTGTCCGCGCGCGGCAAAGACTGGATATCCGGGAGCATTTCCACGAGAGACATGGCTGTAGTTCCTTCGCCTCCTTGTCCTTATCACCATGAGCGCTCCACGGCAACCGACACTGTGCAGACCGGGGCCGCTCGAGGCGTACCACCTCTCAACGCACGATAGCGAGCCGGCCGCCCACCCGCGCGAGCATCATCGGATAGCCGGTCACGTCGTCGCCCTCGTCGTCTTCGGTGCGATAACGCTGGCTCGGGCGGTTGTCCTGGTCAATCAGCTCCAGCACCCTTCCTCCCGCGCACAGGCGCATATCGTGCCGCTCGGGCGCTAGCGGCAAGACCTCGACCTCGTCGCTCGCCACCTCCTCGACCCAGCCTTTCAGCTCTTCTTCGAGCGTCTTGCGATCGGCGTGCGGGTGGGCCGACAGGCCCTCGTCGAAGCGCACCTTCAACAGGTCGAGCATGGCCTTTACCTCTCCACGATCGAAGGCTTCGTGGGCCCGAGACAGGACGGAGAGGGCCTCTTTTTGCGTGGCCTCGTCGAGCGTCAACACGGGCGCGTCTTGCCACGCCCACCTGGGGAAGGGCGTGCGAACATCGATGTTGGCGGAGAGCACGAGCGGGTAAGCCTCGTCCCTGTCGTCGGGAGGCTGCCAGTTGATCTCGCCGAGCAGCGTGCCATTGTCCGGGTCGGTGATGGCGCCGATGGGGTAGCGGATCAAGCGTCCTATCGCCGAAGCGCCGATGAGCCTACGGTAGCCTGTGTGCTCCCTGGACAGCGTGGGCCTAGCCCCCGGCTCCACCACGACTTCGAGCTTGTTTTGCCCGTTGACGAGGTACCAGTGGACTGGAATGGACGCGAACGGGTCGCCTGGATGGCGCCGCCTGCGCAGCGGAAACCCATTGAGCCACAGGTCGGCCCCGCAGTGACGGAGCTCGACCTCCGCGTGGATGGCTTCGTCCAGGCCAATCACGGCTTCGCCCCCTTCTTGCCCTTTTGCGCGGGGGCGGCTTTCTTGGGCTTCGCTACGCCTGGCAGGGTGCCTTTCCAGACGGTCTTTTCGTCGAAGATGTCTTTGAAGACCTTCTTCGTGCGGCCGGTGATGGGGCTCGTGTATTGGGCGTAAATCGTTATTTTTTTGCGCTTGAACTCGCCCGCCACGTGCATCGAGGTGGTGAAGCTGCACTTCAGCTCGCCCTCGAACGTGAGGCCGCCTGTCACGCCGGCGCGGGCGTCGGCGGTGACCCCGACCAAGGTCGCGCGGGCCTGGGCGATGAGGTCGACCGTGCCGTCGCTCGTGATCTTGGCGTTGACCGGCCCCTCGCTGCTCTTCAACGTCTTGGCGATGCTGGCCTTGCTGCTGATGGTGCCTTTGACCTGGATAATCAGCTCCCACGTCTTGACGGTCAGGATCTTGTCGAGCACACCGGGGGAGGTGATGTTGATGCCGAACGAGCCTTCGAGCTTGACGTTGAAGACGTCGAGCGCGAGCGAGATCTCGTAGAACGTGCGGATAGCAAGGTAACGGTCGGTCTCGGGGGGCGCGTTGTCGTAGGTGTTGCCCCACTTGCCGATGATGGAGCCCTCGAACAAAGAGAGGGTGAACTTGACGCTCCAACCCACCTCGGGCACCCACTGCATCAGCTCGTCCCAAGCCTTTTTGATGCGTGCCCAGACGTCGATCAGGTTGGCGATGAAGCCCGTAAAGTCGAGCTCCTGACCATTGCGTTTCAGCGAAATGACGGGCACGCAGGTGGCGAGCTCGCTGCCTAAAATCGTCTTTTTGCCCTTCTCGGTCGAGTCGGACTCGGTCTTCGAGCCGAAGGTAAGGCCGTCGCGCTTCGTGACCTGCTCTTTCTCTTCGATGATGGTGGTGCCCTGTTTGGTGCCCACCTTCTCGGTCAACAGCGTGTATTGGCCGACGCCTTGCGAGCCGCCCACCTTGGTCTCGGTGTAGTTGGTGCCCGCGGCCGTGTTCTGCACGTGGGTGTGCGAATATTCACTGGCCTTGAAACCGCCGACGTTCAGGCTGCCTTCGTCCTTCTTCGTGGTCTCCCCCCGCAAATTGAGCGTCGAGCTTTGGGAGGTGGTCAGTGTGGAGAACGAAGGAATCTTGACGGTGAGGGTGTAGAGGTCGTTGCGGTAGATGCGCACGAGGCACGACAAATCCGCATTCGGCGTGCCGTCGCCGCCCCTGCGAACGCCGCAGCTCCGGGCCGTGACGAGCAGCTCTTTGACCGCGTCGAAGCTCCAAAACGGGGCCAAGAAGAAGCCCTCGAAGTGGGTGTCGAGGAAGTAGCTGCGCGCCAACAGCTCGAGGGCAGGGGACGACGTGGCGTCCCACGATTTGGTCTCTTCGGCGCTGGCCCCGCGGATAGCCTCCATGGTGATCTTGGGGTGGAGGGCCTGCTCGCAGCGCCCGGTGTAGTAGCTCGTGATGCTGAGATTGACCTTCTTTTTGGGGGGATCGCCGCTCGATGTGACGTAGTCGGCGATGAGCTCCAGCACGAGATCGTGGCGGCCGAGGGGCTCTTTGAGCCAGTCGGGCGTGGCCGGCGGGACCTTCTCCAAAACGCGCTTTTTGGTGGTCAGGACCTTGCGCGCGGTGACACCGTCCTTGACGATGAGCTTCTGCGTGTCGCAGGGCTTCAGGGCCTTGGCCGGACAGGAAGCGACGGGCGAGCCGACGGCCTTGTTGGCCGAGAACATCGAGCCCAGCGTGCTGGGGCTGAGGCCCGCAGGCGCTTTGCCAGGTTGGGGTGCACTAGCCACGACGGTCCTCCGGCAGGTTCATCTGTTCCATGGCGCGCTGCACGGTGCGGAGCTTTCCTGACCCGTTGAGCTCTTTGTCGTTCAAGATGCCTTTGAGCCAGCCAAGCTTGCGATCGGCGTCCCAACCGAGGTGACAGAGCACCACCACGAGCGCGGCGGCGTCGGCCTCGACGCGCACGTCGTACCCCGGAAAACGGTCCACCACCTCGGCGATTTGCGCACGCAGCGCGGTGTCGTCGAGCGAGGCGATCGGGGAGGGGACGTGCTCGCGGAGGTAGCTCACCATGCGGCCCTCGAAGCTGTCTCGAGCGCGGCGGCCGAAGTGCGCGAGCTGCTCTTCAAGGATGCGCAGCAAGGTTACCTCCCGTGGCAGGGGCCAAAACCAAGGGCTTTTTGCGTCGATCGCGGCCGTGCTCGAAGAGCGATTGGTCTTCCCCTTCGCAGATGAAGCTGACCAGCTGATCGAACACGTCGTCTTCCTGACGAGGCGTGAAAATGGCCAACGCTTCGCGCAGCACGCGCGGGTCGTAGTAGCGGAAATAGAGCTGATTGTTCGTGTCCCCCGCCAGCACCATGAGGAAGCGACGCAGGTGGCGACGCACGGCGACGAAGGGCTTCGTGGAGGTTAGGAAGATGCCAAAGGCCTCGCCAAAGCCCCTGCGAATCAACCTGGAAAGAAATGGCGACGAGGCGTCGATCTGCACGAGGTAAGGGGCCACGTCGGCGAGGGCCTCGCCGCGCACACCCTCGTAGAGCGACTGCCATGGATCGACGGCCTTGGCCAGCAAACGCAGGACATCTTCGTCGCGCGCGGCGTCTACCACGGCGTACAGCGAGCCGACCTTGGCGGTGAGCGCGGCGAGCACGGCGTCCTCGTGGCTCTTGGCAAGGTTTGCGCGCGGCGCGCCGCGATCGAGCGCCTCGACGTGCATGAGGAGCGTCGTGTCGCCCAGTTGCAGCCAACCGCCGTCCGAGACAAATGCCTCACGCACCAGCTCGCCGCCCACGAAGGTGCCCACCTGACTTTGGTGGTCGCGTACGCGCAACGCGTCGCCGTCCCAGGTGACCTCGGCGTGGATGCCCGACATGCGCGTGTCCTTGGGGACGCTGAAGGTGGCCCGCTCGCCGCGCCCGATCGACGCCGTTTCGCCCGGCAGCAACACGAGCCGCGAGCCGGCCTGGGGGCCGAACATCACGCGCAGGATGGCGCGGGGCACGCGCGCTGTCGAAGGGGTGCTCATGCGTTTTGTTGCGCCTTTCGCGCCTTTTCGCACTCTTCGCAGAAGGGCTCACCGCTCTTGGCGGCGGCCAGCAAGGTGACCGATTGCGCGGATGTCCCGATGATCACCGTCGGACAACCCACCACGATGACACCCCCGTGAACCGTGGGATCGCCGAGCCGCGCGGCGGGCTGATAGCCAATCAGGACGTTGCTCGCGCCCTGTGCGATGGCGTCCGGCGGCCCCGCGCAAATGGCCACATCGCCTACCCGCGCCGCGGGTTGATGGCCTACGATGACCGTCGGACAACCCGTGGAGATAGGCCCTCCGACGTGGGTCGGTACAGGGCATGTGTGGTTGTCCGTGATGCGTGCGGCGGGGGGCATGACGGTCCCTTTCGGTGCTCAGGACGAGGAGTCTTTGGGTTGGGCCTCTTGCGCGTCTTCCGGCAGCACGGGCGCGGCGCCCGAGCCTGTGCCCGCGGAGCCACCGCTGTTGATCTTGACGAGCGTGCCCACGATGTCGATGCCGCCCGAGTGGATGTCGATGAAGCCGCCCGGGCCCTTGATGGTCAGGCGACTGCCCGCTTCGAGCACCATGGTCGATCCTGCCTTGAGGTGGATTTCTTTGCCTGCTTCGAGGGCGTGCAAGTTACCGACCTTTTCGTGCTGATCTTTGCCCACCGTGAGCGATGTCGTCTGGTCGATGTGCTGCATGCGATTGCCCTTGACGTGCAGGTGGTCGTCGGACTCGATGAGCTCTTTCTTGATGGCCTTGACGACCAGATCTTGATTGGCCGCCACGGTGCCCCGATGGTGCCTTTGGATGCGCACGGTGGCGTCGTTCTTGACGAGCTGATCCAGGTTTCTTTGGGCCTGGATGTACATGAGCTCGAGGCCCGCTTTGTCCTCCAGCTTGATCTCGTTGTAGCCGCCGCCGCCCGGCGAAGAGTTGGTCTTCCAGCCGCTCACCGTCTTGTTTTCGGGCAGCTTGTAGGGCACCTGCTGAATGGCATTGAACACGCGCCCGACGACGAGCGGCTGATCGGGGTCGCCCTCCAAGAAGCCAATCAACACCTCTTGACCGACGCGAGGCAGATTGATCATGCCAAAGCCGGTGCCGGCCCAACCCTGTGCCACACGCATCCAGCACGAGCTGTCGTCGTTGCTCTTGCCGTCCCTGTCCCAGGGAAATTGCACGCGCACGCGGCCAAATTCGTCGGTGTGGATCTCCTGACCCGCAGGCCCCACCACCGTGGCGCTCTGCACACCCGCAACTTCGGGCTTGGGCGTACGCAGGTGAGGTCGATAATTGACGTCGGCGAAGACCGCGTGGGCCTCCATCGTCCACTCTTCGCCCGGCGCGCCGTGGACGCTCAGCTCGGTGATGAGCAGCGGTTTTTGCAGCGAATTGTGCGGGTGGTGCTCCACCTGAAAGACCACGCCGGGGGCCAGATCGATGGCGTTCGTGGTCAGTGATACGGCCCTGCGACCCGTCCTGTCGGCCTGCAGCGACTTGACCGCTCGCTCCTTGCCAAAGGCCGTGTCGTAGCGCGCGACGCCCTTGTCGTCGGCGGCGGGCGTGCCGCCCCCTTTGCCACCTTCCACCAGGAAGCCACCCGGCAAATAGTGATACTGCTCCAACACCCCTTCGGGCCCTTGGGCCTTTTCGCTACCGCCAAACAGCTCGAAGGACGGGTTGCGAAAGTCGTAGTCGCGAATCAAGAGCGAGCCTGGCCGCACCTCCTGAGACAGGCGCAGGTGCGTCACGAACTCTTGCTCTGCGGCCATGTTGGGGCTGTCGACCCAATGAAGGCCCTTGTCGCGGGGCTTGTTCGACTGGGGCGCATCGTAGAATGTCAGTTTGGAGGGGGTGTCCGCGTCGTCTGGAAACGCGAAGGAAATGCCCGCTTCTTCGAGCAAACGGCGCATGAGCACGAAGTCGCTCTCGCCGTATTGGGACTTGTACTCGAGCTTGGGATACTTGCCGTCGTCGATCTTCCATTCGGCCTCGACGCTCCACTCGGCGAGGAGCTTCTTGACGATGTCGGGGATCGACAGGTGCTGAAAGATGCGGAAGTTGCGGCGTTGCGTGAGCAGCCACAGCTTCGGCGCGATGCGAAAGAAGTAGGTCGACAGCGGTTTTTGCCCCGGGTGTTGCTCTACCGCTTGCGTCTGCTCCATGAAGTTGACGATGCCGCTCCACTGGCGACCGCCGGTGCCGCTCGCGAACTTGTAACCGGTGAGCACGCGCAGGCCGCCCGCTTGACCCACGAAGGCCTCGAGGTCGAGCGCCGGGTCTTCGGACATGGCCCAGA
>CAYLJT010000045.1:0-18904 GCA_964383995.1 uncultured Polyangiaceae bacterium | reverse complement strand
AAGATCAAGCGCACGCACACCCTCGATCTGGTGGTTCTGGCCGCCGAGTGGGGGCACGGTCGGCGCACGGGGAAGCTCTCGAACCTGCACCTCGGCGCGCGCGATCCGGAGAGGGGTAGCTACGTCATGCTGGGCAAGACCTTCAAGGGGCTGACCGACGCCCTGCTCGCCTGGCAGACCGAGGCGTTTCTTGCCCGCGAGACGGCGCGCGACAGGTGGACCGTCCAGGTGCGACCGGAGCTGGTCGTGGAGGTGGCCTTCAACGACATCCAGGCCAGTCCGCAATACCCGGGCGGTCTTGCGCTGCGCTTTGCCCGGGTCAAGCGCTACCGGCCCGACAAACGGGCGGAGGAGGCCGACACCATCGACACGGTGCGCCGGCTCTACCTTGCGCAAGGCGGCACCGCGGGCGCTGTGCCAAGCTTGCCTGAAGGGGAGCAAGACGTCGGATAGCGGCGCTCAAGGGGCGTCGCCTGCGATGGCTTCGAGCTCGGCCAACGCGGCGAGGGCGGATGTCGGGCGCTCGGCGGCGCGCTTAGCGAGCAGCCTCTGCACGGGACCGTCGAAGGCGGGAGGTAGCTCGGGCGATGTCTCGGACATCGCGGGCGGCGGCGTGCGCAGGTGTTTGAACAAAAGCTCCACCGTGGTCTCCGCGCTGAAAGGAGGGCGCCCCGTGAGCACCTCGAACAGGAGCACCCCGAAGGCGTACAGATCGGAGCGGTGGTCGACGTCTTTGCCACGGCATTGCTCGGGCGACATGTAGAGCGGTGTGCCAAGGGCCTGGCCGGTCGCCGTACGGTGCTCGGCGACGTTGTCGCCCGTGAGCTTCGCCAGGCCGAAATCCACGAGCTTGGCGCGGGTCACAGCCGTCTTGCCATCGAAGGTCACGAGGATGTTCTCGGGCTTCAGGTCCCGATGCAGGATCTTGGCCTCGTGGGCGGCGTCGAGGGCGGACGCGACGTCCTTCAGGATGGGCAGCGCTTCGTGAAAGGGGAGGGCGCCGCGGAAGTCGAGCAGCTCGCGCAGCGACCTACCCTCGATGAGCTCCATCACGAGGTAAGGTCGGCCGTCCGCGAGCTGACCTATCGAGAAGATGTCCACGATATTCGGGTGGCGAATGCGGTTGACGGCCCGCGCCTCGGTCAGAAACCTGGACACCACGGTGGGCTCGCTCGCGAAGCGCCGGAGCAGCACCTTCGCCGCCGCGCGCTTGCCGATCCAAGGGTGCTCCAAGGCATAGACATAGCCGTAGGTGCCCACGCCGATGAGCTCGGTGACGGCGTATTCGCCCACCTGGTCGCCCGGCTCCAAGACCTCGTCCGACACCAACGGGACGCCGTCGTCGGGGCAAGTGGTCCCGTCGAACAGGCGCTTGCAGCGGGGGCAGGGGCGCATGGAGCGACGTTAACAGAAGTTTGCGGACTTGCGCGACGAAGGACCGCCGAGCGTTGGCGTCAGCCCCGCGCCATGGGCCGGCCCGCGCGGCTGGACTGCCCGGTCATGGCGTCCATCACCGCTTGGCTGTAGTGGTCCGCGAGCTGGACGTAGGCGCAGCGCGGGTGCGGGCGGGCGCCGACCTTCTTTTTGGCGAGCGTCGCCGTGTAGGCAAGGTCCACCGTGTGGCAGCCAACCTCCCGACCCCGGAGCACCGTCCGGTACAGGATTTGTTTGTACACGTTGTGTGAGTCCACCCAGGCGTAGTCGAGGCCGACGATCAAGGCGCTGTACCTGCCCCCCGCGGCGTAGCTGAACATGACTGCGGTGGCCTTGCGCGTCGCGTCGCCCTTCTTGATCAGCCGAATCACATCGTAGCCGGGGTGCCGACAGAGGGCCTCGAAGAACGCGAAGGGCAGCCGAAAGACGTTGAGGTCGTAGGCTCGCTCGAACACGTTGCTGTAGAGGTCGTAACACTCCAGGATCTCGTCGGGGCTGGTCGGAGGGTCGCTGATCAGCTCGAATTCGTCCGAGAATTTCAACACCTCCCGGCGTAGGTCGGAGCGGTAGCGGGAGCCTAGCCGCTCCATGAAGGCGTCGTGGTCAGCCCAATCGACGTTGTCCACGATGCACACATCGGGCAGCTTGACCTCGGAATAGCCCAGATCGCGCAGCACATCCTTCAGCTCGTTGTCGGCCCCCGCCTCCAGCTCGCGCAGGTAGATCTGCGTGGCGCCCGATGTCTGAGACACCTCGGCCAACAGGGCCACGAAGCGAGCCAGGGCTTCTTTCCAGAGCGGGTGGGCACGATCGATGTGCAAGTGCTCGCCGTGGGTCATCAGGCTGCCGAGCACCAGGGCCCGGGAGGTCAGGTAGTAGGGGTCGTGCTCCCGCTGCTCTTCGAGGGCCCGCGAGACCTCGCTCGACGCGAACATATCGTCCTTGACCAAGGCCTCGGTGAAGAAGGTCGCGAGCACGACCTGACCCTCGGGATCACGCACGATCACGTAGTGAAACGACCACTTGTCCTCGGGCGCCTCCCCTTCGGCGAACACCTCTTCCAGCATGGTAAGGCCCGCGTGGTCGTAATTGCCGTGGCCGGCAAACCAGCGATCCCAAAGGCCGGGCTCAATATCTTTGATGCTGGTCTTGTGCTCCAGGACGAGTCGCTCGGCCGGCTTCTGTGGAGCGGGGGCGCTCTTTGGACCTTCCACATGAAATTCGTCGAGCCCGAACGTCTTCGCGACCTCGGCGAAGGAGCTGCCTTCCTCGGCGAGCACCAGCGGGTAGTGGTAGCGAATGCGCTCGACGAGCCGATCGATGTCGTCGAGGGTGATGTTGCGGTGGATGCAAAACCGGAGACCTCCGGCGCGCATGGGCGTCGCAGGGAAGGTGCCCATGTGGACGTGCATGCCTTCGGCCAACAGGCGTTGCGTCAAGTTCGCGCAAATGCGCGGCAAACCGAGGGGAATGAAGAACACCGGTGAGTCGCAGGCCTCGACCTGAGGGAGCCCCGATTCCTGGAGGCGCAGGTTGGTGTGGGCGACCAATGCGGCCAGCTCGGCCTGGATGGCGGGAAATTCAGGGGACAGATGCAGCTCGGCGGAGGCCACCGCGGCCCCGAGCATGGCGGGCTGAATGGGCCCCGAGAAGAGCTGCGTGCTGCCCACGTTGCGGATCCTGTCGGCAAGCTCCTGGTTGGGCAGCACCAGGGCACCACCTGCGCACGCAAACGCCTTGTTGAGCGACACCGCCAACACCATGCGCGGATGGTGGGGGACCTCCCGACGCACGAAGCCCACGCCATGTTCCCCGGCCCAGCTCATGCCGTGGGCGTCGTCGATGTACAGATGAAGCTGCTTGTGCGCTTCGAGGAGGCGATAGAGCTCCTTCATCGGCGCCGGGTCGCCGTACATGGAATAGATGCCGTCGGCGAAGTAGTGGACGTTTTTGTAGCGCGATTTGAGGGCTTTTACCCGCCGTTCCAGATCTGCCATGGCGTTGTGGCGCAGCACGAAGAGCGGCACGCCGCGGGCCTTCAAGAGCTGCGCGGCGGTCTGCACGCTGGAGTGCACCTGCATGTCCAGGATGACAGCGTCGCCCTCGTGCACCAGGACAGGGAGGGCAGCCATGTGCCCCAGCGTCGTCGTCGCGCTGACCAGGACCGGCTGCCGAAACATTTCGCGCAGCAGAGCCTCGAGGCGCTCGTATGTTTCGATGGCCAGGAACGCGCGGGACGAGGAGAACTGGGTCCCGAAGCGGTCGAGGGCGTCGTGGGCCGCTGCGATGAGCTTGGGGTGGCGCTCCAGGCCGAGGTAGCTGCACGAGCCGAAGTTGACCATCGGACGGCCGTGCACCGTCACCTGTCGACCGTCCAGCCGCTCGTCGGTCGCCACGTGGTGACCGAGCCCGCGGCGCACCATGTCGACCACCATGTCGTTTAGGGTGTCGAGGACGTCGTGCTTCGGCTCTGTGCTCACAGGTCTGCCTTTCTCGTGGTGGATGCGAACTCGTGCTTCGTCGGGGGAACGTGTCAGTCGCGCTTGGGGCCCTTGACGCGCGCGGCGATGTACTTCGAGAGCGCCTGGATGGTGCGGTGGTCCCAAAAGGCCGATTCCGGGACCTCCACACCGAAGTGCGCCTCGATGTCACCCGTCGCCTCGACCACGGCGAGGGAGTCCACCCCGTAGCTGGTGAGCGGCTCGTCCAAGCGGATCTGCGCGGCGGGCACGTGCAAGGTCTCTTCGACCCAGGCGACGAGCCAACGGGAGACCTCGCCGACCACCGGATCTTGATCGGCGGGAGCCTCAAGGGGAAGATCGAGGCGCAGCCCCGCCGTGACGTCCAGTGTCTCGCCGCTACCGCCGGAATGAAGGGTCTTCCGTGTGTCGCTGTCGCCCGCGGTCTCGGTCTTGGTGGGCGTGCCGCGCGGGCGCGGAGCGGAAGAAATTCCAGAGACGGGGATGGCCACCGGGATGGGGAGAGCGGCCGGTCGCGGGGGCGGAATGTCTCGGTCAAGGATGGCAAGGTCGATGTCCCCGACGTGGGAGGCGAACTTGCCGACCACCTCGCGCAGCTCGTTCGCGTCGGGCAGGTCGTGGATCAGGCCCGGGGCCGCCTTGGCCTCTGCGATGGCGCCATCGAAGCGCGCGCTGAGCCACGCCGTGGCTCGCGCAAAGAGCTTACCTCGACCGCCTCCGGCCTCCAACGCGGCGACTAAGATGGCCCATGCGAGGGCGATTCCGGCCCGATGCTGGACCAAGCGTCGCACCACCGGCTCGGGCCTCGGACCCAGGCCTTCCCGGAGCTTCTCGACGGCGTCGGCGAGGCGCGCCGCCGCGCGAGGTGCGCGGAGGTTGCTCGACAGCAGGGCTCGCCAGCGGGGCCCGGCGCGGAGCAGGCTACCGCCGAGGTGCATGCGCAGGGTCTCGGTGGGGCCTTCCAGGATTCGCAACGTGCGTGCGTCGCGCAGCAGGCGCGCGGCCTCGTTGGCCTCCGCCGAGCCCCGGTCTCCCAACATCTGCACCAGGTGGTCGGCGGTCGTCCAGAACAGCTCCGTCGCGCCCACGTTTGTTGCCGCAAACAGCTCGGCGGGGAGATTCGCGCTGGCGTCGCGTAGGGAGGCGACGCGGGTCACCAGGGAAGAGAGCGCCAGGGTCCCGAAGGCCGCTTCGGTCATGCGCTCGCGGGTCAAGGCCGTGTCGAACAGCAGACCCTTCTCCGTGGTCTGGTTGGCGTAGCGCGCGGACACCTGCAATGCGCGCTTCATGCCTCCGAGGGCCGTGGCCGCCACGGCGAGCCTTGCCTCGGCCATGCTGCTCACGGCGACCCCGAAGCCCTTTCCCAGAGCCCCCAGAAGCTCTCGCTCGGACACCTTGACATCGGTCAAGCTCATGTTCGCGCGGACCAGGGCTCGACCTGCCCAGGGACTGGCCTCGGCGCCCCAGCGCAGGCCTCGTTGGGGCAGTGAAACGGCGAAGGCGGACACACCCTGCTCGCTGCCCTCGTGCCTTCCGAACACCGTCACCACGCTTGCCACCGCGCCGAGGCCGACCTCACGCATATCGCCCGTGAGGCGGAAGTGACCGGTCCCCACCGGGTCTGGGATCGCATTGATGCCCGAGCCCCAACCTACCCCTCGCGTAGCGAGGGCAAAAGCGCCGAGCTTCCTACCCCTGGCAAGGTCGGGCAGCAGGTCGTCTTTGAGCGCGGCGCTACCGAAGACGAGCAGCGGGTGGATACCCAGGGCGCCGTTGAGACCGGTCATCGTGGCAAGGGTCAGATCGATGGCGGCGAGCTGTTGCAAGACCCGGGTTTGATCCACCGAGGACAACCCCAACCCACCCCGCCCCTCGGGCACGCGCATGCCCAAAATACCTGCGTTTCCCAGGTCGAGGAGCACATGCGGCGCCAGCGGACGCGGCGCGTCTCCGGAGGTTGGTTCGAGCCGTTGCGGGGCCCAGTCGCGCAGCCACTCCAGGAGATCGTCGGCGCGCTTGCGGCTCTGCGCCGAGGCGCCCAGCGGCGCCTCCGGTTCAGGCAAGGTTTGAGGTTCGTAGCTGCTGAAGGGTTCCAAGATGGAAGCCGGGGGCTCGGTGGATGCGGCGGGGTCGACCACCGTGCGCGGCCCCGACTGCGCCGCGCGCTCGCGGAAGACGACCTCCACGACGCCGTTCGTGAAGGCGCTGCGGTAGGCCTCTTTGCAACTGCGGCGCATGATCTTGCCGCTCGACGTCTTGGGGATGCTGCCGCTCTTCAGGAGCACCACCTCGTGGGGCTGGACCTCGAACGCTTCGAAAATGATGCGCCGTATCTCCTGGACGGTCTGCTGGGGATCGAGGCTGCCATCACCGTCGCTGACCTCCTGCATCAACACGAGCTCTTCGCTGTCGTTGACCGTCCAGGCGAAGGCGGCCGAGCAGCCCGGACGGATGGCAGGCACCTCCGCCTTCTGGTCATCGACGGCGCGCTCGACGTCTTGCGGGTAGAGGTTGCGCCCGCGCACGATGACGAGGTCCTTCAGCCGCCCGGTGACATACAGATCGTCGTCGTGGACGAAACCGAGGTCGCCGGTGCGAAGGTAGGGCTCGCTGGAGCCTGCAAGACGCCCACCAAACGTCTCCTGAGTGGCCTCTTTGCGCTGCCAATACCCCGAGGCGAGGTTAGGCCCGGAGACCCAAATCTCGCCCACCCTCCCGGGCGATACACGCTCTTCGCTCACGGGGTCGACGACCTCCACCTGGCAGCCGCTCCAGGCTTTGCCGCAACCTACCAGGGTGACCGCCCTCGGGTCCGAGGCGTCCACCACGGCCACCTGGTGGTGTTCCAGTTTGTCTCGGTCAACGTTCAGGAACGTCGGTCGGCGATCCCGTGGTGCGTTGGTCACCAGCACGGTGGCCTCGGCCAGGCCGTAGCAGGGGGCGATTGCGCTGCGTTTCAGGCCCGCGGGGGCGAAGTGCCTGTAAAAGCGCTCGATGGTGCTGGCCCTTACGGGCTCGGCGCAGTTTCCCATCTGGATGACGTGGCTGAGATCGAGGGTCTCGACTTCGGCGGCCGAGACCTTGCGTACGGCAAGATCGAAGGCGAAGTTGGGGGCCCCGGTGATGGCGGCGCGGGTGTCCGACAGCAAGCGCAGCCAGCGCAGCGGCTTCTTGAGAAAATCGATGGGCGAGATGACGCTGCAGGTGGCGCCTGTATAGAGGGCGCCGAGCACGTGCCCAATCAGCCCGAGGTCGTGGTAGAGCGGCACCCAGCACGCCGTGTCGAGGGGTCGGTGCTCCGTGTTTCCCAAGCTAACCTGCAGCATTTCCAGATCCCGGAGCAGGTTCCGGTGGCTGAGCATGGCGCCCTTCGGGTTGCCCGTGGAGCCCGAGGTGTATTGCAAGAAGGCAAGGGTATCGCCGTGGATGTCGGGGGCCTGCCAACGGTCTGCCAAGGCGTCGCCGTCGGTGTGCGCGATCCAAGGCGTTTGCAGCAGCCGCTCGGCTCCCGGGACGCCCTGCGAAAAGGGCTTGGCCATGGCCAGAATGTCCGGGGTCGTGATCAACACCTTGGGCGCCGCGTCGTCGATGACGGCCTGGAGCCTCCGTACCGCGTGCTCGATGCGGTGAATGTCGGGGGGGTAGGCAGGCACCGCGATGACCCCCGCGTACAGCGCGGCCACGAACGTCGCGACGAAGTCGAGGCCGGGCGCGAACATGAGCAGTACGCGGTCGCCGGGCTGGGCGTGCTGAAGCAGCAGCACGGCGATGGCGCGCGCACGGCGGTCGAGCTCGGCGTAGGTCAGCCGCTGGCTCTCGACCTCACCGCGGTCGAGATAGCGCATGGCGACCGCGTCCGGGTGCCGCTCGGCGCGCGCGCGGACCAATTGGGTGAACGTCTCCATCGCGTTCGGCGCGAGATGGCCCATGGTGCTCCTCGATAGTTGTTGTTCAAACGAAAATGCGATGTCGCACAGCGCCCGGTGTTACGCAACGCTTGGAGTCACCGCGCCAAGGGCCGAACCCAGCGAGCCTGCGGCCTTTCGTCCAGCGGTGGCCCGGACGGGCAACGGAGCGCTGAGGCTATGTCGTTGCAGTTCCAAGCATTTCTTGGGTATCGATGTCGAGGTGCACGGCCGCGTCGTCGATGGGCACGTCGAGGACCCGATCGGCGTGTCGTTCGAGCAGGCTCCGGGCGCCGACGTCCCCGCCGAGCTTCTGCATTTCAGCGAAATGGCGCGCGGACCAAAGCACCGGGTGCCCCCGCTTTCGGTCGTGAACGGGCACGCAAATGCTCTTCGGTCCTTGGGGATCAAAGGAATCGATCAACGCATCCACGTGGCTCGCTGTGATCCACGGCATGTCGCCAAGGGCGATCAAGGCGCCGTCGAGCGCCGCGTCGAGGGCGCCAATGCCCACGCGCAGGGACGCGCCGAGGCCCTCTTCGTAGTCCGGGTTTTCAACGAAATGCACGTCTTTGCCCGCCAGTACGGCCCGCACACGCTCGGCCTCGTGCCCCACCACGACGACGACAAGCTCGGCCTTGGACGCCAGGAATGCGTCCACGACCCGCGCGACCATCGGCACGCCGGCAACCGGCGCGACGAGCTTGTTCACACCGCCCATGCGGCGCGACAGGCCGGCGGCCAAAATCACCGCGGCGACGCGTGGCTTCCACGTGCTCGTCGAGGGCGCGCGGGGGGCCGGTCGGCTCGGGATGTCGGCGAGCAAGCCGCCCGCGCCCATGCGCATGAGCTCGGCGCGCGTGACGGGCAGATTCGCAGCGAGGCGTTCGAGCACCCAATCGAAGCCGGACGGTTTCAGCGAGCGCGCGCAGCCGGGGACGCCCACGATAGGCACCGCGCCGCGGCGAGCAAACATCAACAAATTGCCTGGATCGACCGGCATTCCCAGGTGCTCCACGGTGCCCCCCGCGGCGACGACGGCGGCGGGAAGGACGTCGTTGCGATCGACGATCGCGGACGCGCCGAGGGCCAGGATCAGGTCGATCCCGGCGTCTTTGTCGAGCATCTCCGCCATCACGCGCGCCACGCTGGCGACGTCGTGGGGCACACGCTCCTCGCGCACGATCTCCCCACTCAGGTAAGCCATTCGTTGGCGCTGGGCCTTGGATGCCTGGACGAGCTGCACCGACGGCGTCCCCGGTAACGTCGTCAGGATGAGGCCCGCGCGCTTTGGCTGGAGCGCCGCGACGGTCACCAGGGGATGCGCGTTCAATGCGGTTTCGTAGGCTTTTTCGACGACGGACGCGGGCACCGCGAGGGGGATGATCTTCACGGTCACGACGATGGTCCCCGGCTCGGCCAGGGTGTACGGCGGCAAGGTCGCCACGGTCACGGCTTCGTCGACGAGGTTCACTTCGTCGAGCTTTTCCCGCGAGAGAACGAGGACGCCGCGCGTCGTGGCAGCGCCGTTCGCACGCCCTGTGGTCGCTGATCCAAACGCCACATGCTCCCCCGCGATGGCCGTCGCGATCCGGTTCGCGGCCTCGTCCTCCGCCCGATCGTCTTCGTCGAGGCGCGCTGCCCACACGCGCGAGATACCCGCGTTTTCAAGGGTCGCGACGTCGATTTCGCTCAGCCTTCGCCCCTTCTTCAAGACGCGCGCCGGGCCCAAGCGAACGCTATGACCGAGGATCGCACCGGCCCCCTCGCGTGCATCGATCTCCCCGAACTTCATCGCGACCTACTCCGCCGCGCGGTGAAGCACGGCCGTCATTTGAGCCAGGATCGACACGGCGATCTCCGCCGGGGAGCGGGCCCCGATGCGCAGTCCGACGGGTCCGTGGATGCGCGCGAGGGTCTCATCGCTGAAGCCCTGCTCGGCGAGGCGTCTGAGACGCGAGCCGTGGGTCCGTTTGCTGCCCAGGGCGCCGACGTAAAACGCAGGACTTCGGAGCGCGACTTCGAGGGCCGGGTCGTCGATTTTCGGATCGTGGGTGAGGGTGACGAGGGCCGCCCGCGCGTCGAGCTTCGCGTCGGCGAGGGCTTCGTCGGGCCACTCGTTGCGGACCGCGACCCCCGGCCACCGCTCTCTGCGTGCGAAGGCCTGCCGCGGATCGATCAGCGTCACGTCGTAGCCGAGCCGCTGCGCCATCACGATGAGGGCCTCGGCGATATGCACCGCGCCCACCACGAACAGGCGAAGCGGCGGATTGTAGGGCCTGAAAAACACGATGCCCGTGGGGGTCTCCAGCGCGGAGGCGTCGTCGTGGAGCAGGGACCGCTCGGCCGCTTCGCGGAGCTCGTCCGCGAGGGGCTCGCCGGGAGACCAGAGCTTGGCCTCTCCACCGTCGAGGGGCGTGATGAGGACGACGCCGCGCTTCTCGGCGCGCGCGCTCACCAACGCTCGCAACACGTCGCGCTTCATTCCACGGGCTCCACGTGGATGCGCACGGTGCCTCCGCAGGCGAGACCGACCTCCCACGCGTCTTCGTTCGAGACGCCAAATCCAAGGGTTTGAGGCCGCTTGGAGGCCATGACCTGGTGGGCCGCCTCGACCACCTTGCCTTCGACGCAGCCCCCCGACACCGACCCCACGAACAAACCGTCGTCACGCACCGCGAGCTGCGAGCCCCGCGGCCTCGGTGACGACCCCCAGGTCTCGACCACCGTAGCGAGGGCCACGCGGTGACCCGCTGCGAGCCAAGCGAGCGCCGATTCGAGGACGTCTTCGGTGTGCTCCATGGCTTGAAAGTACGCCATGCGACGCTCTTCGTCCCGCGCGTTGTTGGGCCGGGAGAGAGGGTCCGTGCGGAGTCGCCACCGCGACTTTTCGACGGGCGGCCCGGGCGCCCCAAGCTACATTCGAGACCGTGGGAAAACCCCGAACCGACTCGCACGAAGAGCGCATCGATATCCGCGAGCAGCTCCGCGCGAGGGATCATCGGAGCTTCGACCGCATCGCCTTCGCCATGCGCGCCTTGCGTGTCCTCCGGCCCGAGCACATGACGGTCGCGGTCTATTCGTCGATCCACGCGCTGCGGGTCGAGGCCCTCTTGGATCTGCGCCGTCGTGACGGCTCCACGCAGGCCCTCGTCGGCATCCCCCCTGACGCCAGCCGCGAGCACATCGCTTACGCACTCGCCGAGCTCGCTGGCAAGGCGACCACGCCGTACGTCATCGAGCTCTTGCTGGCCGACCGCGGCCCCGACGCCTGACCTTCCGCGGTCTTACCTTCCCATCCACCGACCTTGCCGTTTGTCCGAGACATCCGAGCTATCCACGAGGGAAGCTCGGCGCCGTTGGGTCCGACGAACGCCGCCCTACTACGCGTGCGCCAGGCCCTCGGGAGGGCGGAACTCGGCGGGCTTTCCGCGGAGGGCGAGGTGGATGGCGGACCGCCAGTAGCGCTCCCCCAGACGTTGCCGGTAGCCATCGAGGGGCAGACGTTGCAGCGCCAAACCGCTGGTCTTCACGAAGGCGCGCAATACGGGCAGGGCGTAACGCAATGAGCCGCGAGGGATGGCCAACTGGTCGGCGAGCTGGTCGCCGAGCAGCGCGTGACAGACGCCATGGGCGACGTGGATCCGTCTCCGCGCGGCGGCTCGTTCGGCCTCCGTGCGGGCGCTGCGTAGACCCGATTCGATGAACGCCTTGGTGAGGGCCCGCGAGTCGTCGTCGGGCGGACCCTGGGTCGCCTCAATCATGCGCGCCGTTCGGCTCGCGTCGTCGAAGCTCCGCGGAATCAGATCGTGCTCCACGCCCATCAAATGCGCGACGTAGCTCCAAAGGTGCATCAGCTCTTCGGTCTCTTCGCTGCTCAGCGCGTGGCCGAGCTTGCGCAGGCCATCCACGACCACGGCGGAGAACAGGATGATCGTCGCGGCCATGTCGTGCTGATTGATGGGCTCGCCCCAGAGCTCCCGACGCCAGCCCTTCGAGGCTCCAATCAGGCGGCGGACCTCCGCGTGCATCACGCGAACCTTCACGCTTATCGCGAAGCCATCGCCGAAGCGCGCCATGCCCCCGGGGCGGCTCACGGCCTCGACGAAGCGCGCCGTTTCGCCCACGCGACGGGCCGCGCGCTCTTCCAAAGCGCCCGTGAACACCAGCGGTTTGTTCCCTCCGGGCGACGCGTATCCAAGGATGAGCGACTCCACGCCAAGCACGATGCCACCAAGGATCCCTGCGCGAAGGAACACGGCGCCGCCACGCTCGACGCGCCGAAGGTCGACCCAAAAGGGCCGGCGCTCGGTGTCTGCGATCAGCGCGGTGAGGGCATCGGGAGCAGCGTCGACCGCCGAAATGCCCTTCGATAGCGCGGTGTCCAACATGCGAAAGCCCTGGCCCTTGGGCAGGGCCGCGAGGGCCGAAGCGGCGGCGTCGCCCAAGGGGTCGACATGGAAGAGGCGCTCACCCAACAGATCGATCCGGTCACCGTGCTCAGCTCGAGCCCGTGCAACATGGAGAAAGCGTGCCGGGTACATTCGCGTCGAGCCCAACGTAGGGGGCTGACAGGGCCCTTCGCAAGGGCCTGCTCGGCGGGATGGGGTCGCAGAAAATGCGTGTCATGGGTAGCGTACCGGCGATGCAGCGGCCGGAGATCGCCATGGATGTGGGGGGGACCTTCACCGACGTCGTGGCCCTGTTCCCGGATGGCGAAAGGCGCGTTACCAAGGTGCTCTCGTCCGGGGTAACGAAGGGTCGTATCGCCGAGCGCCCGGCGTCGGACCAGGTGCTCGACACCGCCCGTGTCTCGGACAAATCCGATTTTTGGCGAGGCGCGCGTGTCCGCCTCGCCACGCGCCCCGCGGAGGAGCACCGCGTGCTCGCCTTCGACGCTGGCCTCTTCACCTTGGAGGGGTCGCTCGCTGTCGGCTGGGCTCCGGGGGCGCCCTACGAAATCTTGATCGACGATGGCGCGCCCATCCTGGGCATCCGCAGGATCCTCGGTGTCCCGTTGCTGGAGCCGATTCCTGCCATCGACGTGCGCCTCGGCACGACGCGGGGGACGAACGCGCTTTTGACGAGGCGTGGCGCGCGCACGCTGCTCGTCACCACGGAGGGCCTCGGCGATGTCCTCCGGATCGGCACGCAGGCGCGCCCCGCGCTGTTCGATCTCGCGATCCGAAAGCCGGAGCCCCTCTTCGAACGCGTGCTCGAGGTGCGCGAGCGTCTCGACGCGGAGGGGCGCGTGCTCATCGCGCCCAACGAGGACGAGGTCCGCGCGGCGCTCAAAGAAGCCCGCGCCGACGGCCTGGAGACCGTCGCCGTGTGTTTCGCAAACGCCTACAAAAACCCTGTCCACGAGCGCTTCGTCGGGGCCCTCGCGCGGGCAGCGGGCTTCTCCCATGTGACCGAGAGCGCCGCCGTGGCGCCCTTCGAAAAGATGTTGTGGCGCGGCGACACGGCCGTGCTCGATGCCTACCTCGCGCCTGTTCTCACGGGCTATTTCGCGCAAATTCGCGAGGCGCTCGATCGCGGTCACGGGGGCTCATCGCCCTCGTCGCTGCGCCTGATGACGTCCTCCGGCAGCCTGCTCTTGCCCGCGCATTTCACTGGAAAAGACGCCATTTTGTCGGGTCCCGCAGGGGGCGTGGTGGGGGTCGCGCGCTGCGCCGCCGAGCTCTCGATCCACGAGGCGATCGGCTTCGACATGGGCGGCACGAGCACCGACGTGTCGCGTTGCGAAGGAGGGCGCAGCGAGCTGACGTTCGAGGCCGAAAAGGCTGGCGTCCGTGTCGCCGCACCGATGGTCGCCGTGGAGACCATCGCGGCCGGCGGAGGCTCGATTTGTTGGTTCGATGGCGTGCGTCTTCGCGTCGGCCCCGACAGCGCGGGCGCCGATCCCGGGCCCGCTTGTTACGGCCGCGGAGGACCCCTCGCCGTGACCGATCTCAACGTCGTGCTCGGTCGCGTGCCCCCCGACGAGCTGCCTTTCCCCCTCGATGTGGCAGCGGCCGAAGGCCGTCTGCGCGAGCTCTGCGACGCAATCGCAGAGGTCGATCCCAACGCGCGCTGGACCCCAAAGGCCCTCGCGCTCGGCCTGTTGGCGATCAACAACGAGCACGTGGTCCGCGCCATTCGCGCCATTTCGTCGCAGCGAGGGCTCGATCCGGCGACCCACGCGCTCATCGCCTTCGGCGGCGCAGGGCCCCAACACGCGTGCGACATCGCGAGGCGACTCGGCGTGCGGCGCATCATCGTGCATCCCCTCGCCGGGCTCCTCTCCGCCCACGGCATCGCCCTCGCGGACGTCTCCCATCACGCCCGCAGGAGCGTGCTTCTCCCCCTCCAAGAGCCCCTCGACCCGAGCCTCGTCGCTCTCTTCGCGGAGCTCGCCGACGAGGCCAAAGAGGCCGTGCGCCAAGAGGGAGCTCGCGCTGAGCGGATCGCCTGTGAGCCTCCGGTCCTCGATCTTCGCTACCTGGGCGTCGACGCATTTCTATCCATTCCCAAGCCTGCTTCGGGCACCTTCGAAGCCGCGTTCACCGCCGAGCATCAGCGCCTCTTTGGCTACGCCAACCCCGGTCGGTCCATCGAAATCGTGGCGGCCCACGTGCGCGCAACGGGCGGGGCGAGCCCCGCACCGCGCCCCCTGACATCGCGCAAATCGGCTCGAAGAGAGGCCGTTCGCACCACGCGGGTTACCTTCGAGCAAGGCGAGGTGGACGCACGTTGGCTGGACCGCGACGAGCTCGTTGCAGGTCAAAATATCGAAGGTCCGGCCATCGTTCGCGAGGGCGGATGCACCGTGGTGGTCGAGCCTGGCTTCCGTTTGTCGATGCACGCGACCGGCGCCCTGGAGCTCCTCAACGACGAGCGCCCCGCCCCCGCGTTGGCCCCGGCGCCGAGCGCCAATCCCGTTCAAATCGAGCTATTTCACAGCCGTTTTGGCGCCATCGCCGAGCAGATGGGCATCGCCTTGGTGCGCACCGCGAGCTCCACCAACATCAAAGAGCGCCTCGATTTCTCCTGCGCGATCTTCACCGCCGACGGCGATCTCGTGGTCAACGCGCCCCACATCCCGGTCCACCTCGGCGCGATGAGCGAGACCGTCCGCTGCGTCCTTCGGGACGAGCCCGCGCTGGCGCCCGGCGATGTGATCGTGACCAATGATCCCTACCGGGGGGGCTCGCACCTCCCCGACGTCACCGTGATAACGCCCGTTTTCGGGCCGAAAAATAGGCGTTTGTTCTTCGTGGCCAGCCGCGCTCACCACGCCGAAATGGGCGGCATCGTCCCCGGATCCATGCCCCCGTTCTCCCGTTCACTGGCCGAAGAGGGCGTGCTCCTGCGGCACGTGAAGGTGGTGGTTGGAGGCCAACCTCAAGAAGAAGCGCTCCTCCACGCGTTGTCGTCGGGGCCCTATCCGTCCCGCAACCCGGAGCACAACCGGGCCGATATCCGAGCGCAGATTGCGGCCAATCAAGCGGGGAAAATCGCGCTCTTGTCGCTCTGCGAAGCGGTCGGCAGCGACGTCGTCACGGCCTTCATGGGTCACATCTACGAGGCCTCGGCGAAGAAGGTTGAGGCCTCGCTGCTCCGCCTGGGCGCAGGTCGACGCAGCTTCGAGGATCACCTCGACGACGGCACTCCGGTGTGTGTCGCGATCACCATCGACGGTGCACGCGCGACCGCCGATTTCAGCGGAACGGGCGCGGTCTCCAGGGCCAACCTCAACGCCAATCGCGCCATCACGACAGCCGCGGTGCTCTATGTCGTGCGCTGCATGCTCGCCGAGGACATCCCGCTCTCGGGCGGTGTTTTGGCGCCCATCACCCTCGTGATTCCCCCAGGCTCGTTGCTCGATCCGCCCGAAGATCCCGACCCAGCGAAGTGCCCCGCGGTTGTGGGTGGCAACGTCGAGACCTCCCAGCGCATCGTCGACGTGCTGCTCGGCGCGCTGGGCCTCGCGGCCGCGAGCCAAGGGACGATGAACAACCTAGCGTTCGGTGATGGGACGTTCGGTTACTACGAGACCATCTGCGGCGGTGCGGGGGCGACGGCGTCGCAACGGGGCGCCGACGCGGTTCACACCCACATGACCAATACGCGTTTGACCGACGTCGAGGTCCTCGAGCGGCGCTACCCGGTGCGCGTGCGACGGTTCTCGATTCGCGAAGGCTCCGGTGGAATTGGCCGTTTTCGAGGCGGAAACGGCGTCGTTCGCGAACTGGAGATGCTAGCGCCCCTCGATGTTTCAATCCTCTCCGAGCGACGTGGCCCGTACGCGCCCTTTGGGCTCGCAGGTGGCGGCGGCGGAGCGCTCGGTCGCAACACCTGGATTCACTCGGACGGCTCCGTCGAAAACATCGGCGGCAAGGCCTCATTCAAAACGAAGCCCGGCGATCGTGTGGTCATCGAAACGCCGGGCGGGGGAGGCTTCGGGAGAATTTAGGGCGTTGCGAACAGCGCGCGGACCTTGGCGCGGTTGTTCTCGCTGTCGAGCTCGAGGGCAATTTGCTCAGCGTTTTCCGGGTCGAGGACGTGCGAAGCGAGGGCGCGAACCACGCGCATTTTGGCGTTCTCCGAGTCCATCTCGCCGAGGATCGCGACAACGTGCGAAACGCTGAAGAGGTTGTGCGTCGCAAAGTCCCGAACCAAGCTGACCCGATCCCGATCCGTCGGCACCGTTGCGATCGAGCCCATCAGGGCCTGGAACGCGAGGTCGGGGATCACGCCGAGGCCGTTGTTCGGCACGGGAATGCTCGGTGGCGCGGCAGCGGGGAGGGGCGCAAAAGCCACATTGACCTCGCCGCCGCCGGCAGCCACAGAGCCCGACCAAATGCGAATGGGGCCCTGCATCACGGTCACCGTGTAGGTGCGGCCCGAGGGAACGGTCCACGTTCCGGCTTTGTCGAGAGCGGCCACGGGGACGCCGCCGTCGAACAGAAACGCCATGCCGAAGGCCGGAGGCGTTACGCGGATAGACGTGGGGGGAAGAAACGAGGGAGCTTGAATCCCTGCGAGGAGGGCGGCTGTCGGAGCGAAGCTTCCGTCCGCGAGGGCGGTGCTGCTCACGAGCAGCGAGGCGAGACCGGCGATCCAAGACAGTTTGCGACTGCGGCGTCCGAGGGTCATGTTCCTTCGACGCTTGGGGCGCCAAGGGATTCAACGCTCGGGTGTTACGACAGGCGCGGGACCGGCATGCGGGGGGTCGGTGTGGCTTCCGGAAGGCCGCCGGTGTGCATCTCCAAGAGGCGCCGTGAGCGCGGGTCCAGGTGCTCGAAGGCGAGGCCCAGGGCGTGGCCCGGGTCACCCCGACGACGGCCGTGGATGACGCGCGTGACGACCGTCTCGGCGTCGATCCATCGGTCGAGCCAAGGTACGCGGAAGGTGACAATCAAGTTCTCGCCGGTGAGCACGGGGTCCTTGGCCGCGACCATCAGCCCCCCGTCGGAGAGGTCGATGATGCGCTCGGAAACCAGCCGGAAATCGCGCTCGCGGACGACTTGGCAGCGCATGCACACGCGATGACGAACGTGACGACGGGGCAGGACGCGGGGTAGGGCGATCATGGGTTACCTCTCGACACGAACCCTACCCAAGGGCCCAGGTGTGGGCCCAATTCGTGGTAGACATCGGGCGGTTTTTGCCGCCCCCACAAAGGACATCACGATGCGTAAGGCAATTGGCGCTGCGTCGGTTCTGCTCTCCGCGACATTTGCGCTCGGATGCGCAGGAAATTTCGAGGGCACGTTCGAGGGCGAGGCGGTGGAGAGCGGCTCGCTCAAAATCGCCGTGCCGCAGGCGGGCACCACCGCCACCAACGAGACGCCCCCCAAGAAGCTGCCTTCGCAGCGCGTCTTGGTGACCAAAGCGGACGACGGATATACGGTAAAATACGGCGATTGCTCGCTGAGCGGTGAGGCCAGCGGCGCCAAGCTCCTGGTGGTCAAAGGGCCTTGCGACGTGAAAGTTGCGTCCTACGAGGGCCCGCTGCCCCTTTCGGGGACCCTCGCGTTGGAAGAGGACGGGGCCAAGCTCGACTTGACTGCGACGGTCAACAACGGCTCGGCGGTCGTTACTTACAGCTACGCGTTTTCCGGAAAACGCGCGGCAAAATAGGCATTTCGGCGGCCCAAGGGCGCTCCCGTCGCCGCTTTGAAGGGCCGGAAACTTTGCTTCGTAAGCGAGAGAGGTGATCATCGCTCGGCCAGCGTCTCGGCCACCGAGGCGTATGGCACCGACGAGTTGAGGTCGGAGGAGACGCCTCGATGTGGCTCTGGATCCTGAGCGCCCTGTTTGTCGCCCTTGTTTGGGCGGTGTGGTTCATTTTGCAGCCCACCGACCCTGGCGTGGGAATCGAGGTGTTCCCCACGTGGGTCGCCATCCTCATCACCGCGATCGTGGTGCTGATGCTGGTTGGCCTCGTGGTTTATCGCCGCGTTCGTGCTGCTCGCGCCGCTCGTGCGCTTGAAAAAGCCATCGCCGAGCAGGCGCAAGAGCAAGCCCTCAGCGCCAAGCCCGAACGGCGCGCGGAGATCCAGGAGCTCGAACGCCGTGTCCTCGAAGGTATCGCGGCGCTCAAGAGCTCGAAGCTGGGCGGCGGTCGCCGCGGCTCGGACGCTCTTTATTCGTTGCCTTGGTACGTGATTATCGGCCCGCCTGGGGCAGGCAAGACGACGGCGCTCCGCCACTCGGGCCTCGTGTTCCCTTACCTCGATCCCTCGGGCGGCGGCGTTCGGGGCGTTGGCGGCACGCGCAACTGCGATTGGTGGTTCACCAACGAAGCCATCCTGCTCGACACGGCGGGGCGTTACACGACGGCCACCGAGGACCACGACGAGTGGATGGCCTTCCTCGAAATGTTGCTGCGTTTCCGCAGCCACAAGCCGATCAACGGCGTGCTCGTGGCGGTCAGCGTGAGCGAGCTGCTCGACTCGACCGAAGAGCAAATCACCCAGACCGCGCGGCGTGTTCGCGAGCGCATCGACGAGCTGCAAGAGACGTTGAAGATGCGCGTGCCCGTGTACGTGCTCTTTACGAAGACCGACCTCGTGGCGGGCTTCGTCGAGTTCTTCG
>CAYLJT010000044.1:0-19377 GCA_964383995.1 uncultured Polyangiaceae bacterium | reverse complement strand
CCCGACTCCCTCGAACGAACCGAGCGCACCCTGGAGAGCGCGATCGCCCTCTACCGAGGTGCTTGTCCGAGACCGCGACCCCTCGCCAATGCGCTGACCAGCCTCGCGGAGGTCAAGCTGAAGAGCGGCTACCCAGAGGACGCAAGGCGTGCCGTCGCCTCCGCGCGCGCCACGCTCAAAGACGCAGGCGCCGCGCGGGAGACTGACTGGCTGCGCCTGGAAGGTCAGGCCAACCTGGCGGCTCACCGGCCCAAAGAGGCGCTCGCCGCCTTCCAGGATCTGGAAAAGCTTGGCGCCGACGGCGCGAGCCTCGACGCAGCATGGACCGCGGCGGTCGGGCGCGCCCAAGCCCTGGAGTCCCTCGGCAAGCTCGACGAAGCAGAAGTAGCCTACGCGGAGGCCGAGAAGCTGGTCGCCCGCCGGGCCATCACGGTTCCCCTCGGCACGGGAAGGGACACCTTCCTGAGCCAGTTGGCCGACGCCAACCAACGGGAGGTCGACTTCCTGCTCCGCCACCGCTCCCCCGAGCGAGCCGCCCTGGCCGCGCGCCGAAGTCGAGCCCGTTCGCTCGCCCTTCTGCGCTGGACCGACCGGGTCGACGGCCTCAGCGACGCGGAACGCAAGCGCTGGAACCAAGCCGTCGCGGCCTACCGAAAGGCCCGCAGCGAAATGGACGCCAGCCCCGCCGACCCGCGCGCCCTTGCGGCGAAGGTCAGCGCCGCCGTCGACGACGCGCTCAGCATCGTCTCCGGATCCGCGGCCGAGCTTTCTACCGACGCCCCCCTCGACGCGCCGAAGCCCGGGGAGGTGTTCCTAGTCTACCATCCCATTCCAGAGGGTTGGGCAGGCTTCGCCGTCACCTCCAAAAAGACCACGGCAGCGACCCTCGGTGCCGTGCCGCCGACGGCCAGCGACGCCGACCTAGCCAAGCAGCTTCTAACGCCGTTCGAAGCCGATTTGGGTCGCGCACAGCGCGTGCGCATCTTAGCCCAGGGCGCCCTTGGCGAGCGCGACCTCCACGCTCTTCCATGGAAGGACAAGCCCCTCGTCGCGAGCTTCCCCATCGCGTACGGGTTGGATCTGGGCCGCCCAACCAGGGAGGCGCCAACCGGAGTTGGCGGCTCAAGCGCCTTGATTGTAGGCGATCCTACGTCGAACCTCGCCACCGCCAAAGACGAGGCCGAAGACGTCGCAAACTTGCTCCGTGGCAAGGGCTTTACGCCGCGGCTCCTCCTCCAGAAAGACGCGACCTCCGAAGCCGTCCGTGGCGCCTTAGCTCTGTCCGAGACAAGCCTGTTCCACTACGCAGGCCACGCCGACTTCGAAGGACCGGACGGCTGGCAGAGCGGCCTGCCCCTCGCGGCGGGGGGCTGGCTCGGGATCGGCGATATCCTCGTATTGCCGCGCGCACCACAGGTCGTCGTGCTCTCGGGTTGCGAGACCGCGCAGGCAACACGGGCGCTCGGTTTAGGTTTGGCGCAGGCCTTCCTGATGGCAGGCGCCGAGTCGGTGGTTGCCTCCACGAGGAAGGTCGACGACGGCGTCGCCCGGAAGGTCATGTCGCTCTTCTACCGGTCTTCCCAAGCTCCCGGTGTAAGCAATGATACGGCGGCCGCGCTCCGCGACGCGAGCCTCGCTTTCCTGAAGGAAGGTCAGGTAGGAGATTGGGTCAGTTTTCGGGTGATGGTCCCGTAGTAGCTTTTGACTGGCCTTCCCACGGTCAGACAAGGAGCTACCATGGAAACGCGCATTCAGGGTTTCGTCGACGTTACACTCTCGTTCTCGGACGACGGCCATCCCGACATTCCCGACCCCCCCACCGACACAACGCCCTGCGGCTCGTGCAGCTACAATGCGACCACTAAGTGGTTGTACGGTGTATGCAGCGCTACGTTTGAGGGCTACCCGGTGACGGAGTTTACCATCAAGCTCATCGACAACGACGAGAACGTCCTTACCACCCAGACGGGCCTGCACTTTACCGATATCCTGACCGGTCAGGTTTCGCTCACGGGGAAGGCTCGCAATGTCATGTCGCAGAGCATTACGACGACTCACACGTCTGACGTCGACGCGGTCATTCTGAGCTGGAGAAACGCGGCTGGTCAGATCATCTCGCACCAGATGACGGCGATACACTAGTGTTGTCTGTCCGTGGTCTTGGCGGGGTCTTCCATAGGAGGGCAGCCTCGAGGCGCCAGCGACGCGAGCGCCTCGGGGCCAGACCCAAAACAAGCCAGTTTCCTTAGCGCCCGGCCTTGCGGCACGGTTCAGCAAGTTGTGGCGGGAGATTCATCATGAAGAGCTCCAATCTTCGTTCCTGTGGGGGCATGCGCGCTCCCGACCGAGTCATCGTGAAGTTCGCGGAAGGGGTCCTTCCCGCCGCGCCGCCTCGCCCCGTCGAGAGCCGACACGCTTTCGATGCTGGGCTGTCCAAAGCCCTCGATGTCATTCTCGGGTCCGATGCGGGCAAGGAGATCGCGGGCCTCTCGGTCCGGCGCTACTTCGAGGTGTCGCAAGAGGCCTGGGAGTCACTGCTTTGCCGCGCGAAGGCATGCAAGCCCGAACGGACCCCGCCTCGCTTTCAGGACTACGTCGAGGTCCTTGTCCCCAAAGACCTTTGCGCCGATGAGATCGCGGCGGCCCTATGTCGGAGGCCCCGGGAGATCGTCGAGCACGCCTACCCACTACGTGGTCCCGGCGCTCCACCGTTGAGCGACATCATGCCTTCGCAGCTCCGCGCCTCTCCGCGTGGTGTGGGTGCTGCGGCTGCCTGGCGATGTCCTGGGGGAGAGGGTGACGATGTGGTGCTGGTCGACGTCGAGCAGGGCTGGTACCTGGAGCATGGAGATCTGCCTCAAGACATTCCGGTTGCGGGAGTAAATCTCCAGCACCGCGATCATGGAGGTAAGGTCCTCGGCGTGCTCTTTGCGGTAGACGGCGGAAACAAGAAGACCCTGGGTATCGCGCGGAGCGCAAAGCCCAAGCTGGTCTCCGAGTGGGCAGGCACGTTGAACGGGGACCACTGGCAGCGCACCGACGCGATCGTCTATGCGACCGCCACGACGCGCCCCGACGAGGGCGATATCGTCCTCCTGGAGGCGCAGACCTTCGGCCTCCAACCCGTCGAGGTGGAGGACGCCGACTGGGACGTCATCCGCGCAGCGGTCGACGTCGGGGTCATTGTCGTGGAGGCTGCAGGAAATAGTGGTGCGCTCTTGTCCACCTCGGGTAAGGATTCGGGGGCGATCATGGTGGCAGCTGCGGAGACCGGCGAAACGTCCGTGCGCTGGCCGACCTCAGGCCACGGCGAGCGCATCGACTGTTATGCACCGGGGAGCTTGGTGCGCAGCATCGCGGTTCCAAGCGGTCAGGCAATTGTCCCGGACAGCGACTTCCTGACCGGCACTTCTGCCGCAGCCGCTGTGGTCGCGGGCATGGCTGCTTGTATCCAGGGCATCGCGAAGCGAGCGCTCGGCGCGCCGCTGTCCCCCGAAAGGATGCGCGATGTCCTCCGCAACAGCGCATACGGTTCGCCCGTGTACGAGACCGCGAACGACACGACGCCGATTGGACACATCCCCGATCTGGAGAAGATCTGCCGTTTGGAATTTGGCCTCTACATCGCAATCGACCCCGCGCTGGTGCACACCTTCGCTTCGCCGAACACCGTCAGTGTGACCATCCAGAGTGTCGGCACCCTGCCGCTGACCGAGGCCACGCTCTCCGTGTATTGGGCTCCCGCAAGCGGCAGCCCCCCGTCCGATTGGCAGATCGTCGGGTCTAGCGATCTGAACGGCGTCGTGCCGGGCGCGAGCCACACGGCGTCCTTCCCCTGGCCTCCCGCCGCAGCTCCTTTCGCACCGTTCGTCCTGGTCGGAGTTGTCTCGGACAAAGGCGTTACCAAGATCGACCCTTCGATCCCCTCGATCCCAGGGCGCATCGCCTGGTCTTCCTGACCACGACCTCCTCGCGGCAGGCGCCCGGGCCTGCTACAAGAAGCCCCCATTTTGCCCGCAGCGGGCCCCGGCGTCGTCGACCACGCAGTTGAGGCTCAGGTCTTCGCAGTCGAGCTCCGTCTGTAAGCCCGCGAAGCAGAAGCTGAGCTTGGTGCCGTCGCACGCCTCGTGCGGAGCGGTCGGCGAGCAGCCTTCCCCTGGACCCGCGCAGCGAGGTTGGTCCCCATCCAACACGCAGCTATAGCCATCGGGGCAAGGTACCTCGGTCGTGCCGAAGCCGGTGCACATACTGAACGACGTCGTGCTCGTGCAGGCGCCCGAGCCGATGGGTAGACACTCGTCATGCCCGCAGAAGCCGTCGCCGGCCTTGCACTCGAGCCCCATGAGCCCGCAGTCGATCTGAAAGCGCCTGCCGCTCGTCGGACCGAGCTTCGTGCAATAGGTCTGGAAGTCGTCGTGGCACTCGGGCGCGGCGGTCTCGCTGCCGCTGCACGATAGCTCGAAGCAGGCGACTTTGTGGAGCGAGCCGAGGACCGTCAGCGTGGAGCACTGGGTCGACAAAAACACGTCGCTCCCGCACTGGAGGCGCACCCCCGCAGCGCACCAATAGGCCTCCTGATTGACGCAAGTATCCTCGGCGCAACCTACCTTTTCGGTCGCGGACAGGGGCACCGCAGGGAGCTCGTTCAGCAGGCAAGAGCACTGCTCGGGGCCCGCCTTCGCGCAGGAGTTCTTGGCGGCGTCCGCCACCCGTTGCAAGGCGACCTGCCGCGCGGCTGCCCCACGGCGTGCCGGGTTCGTGGGGCCCGCCAACCAGCTCATGCACGCCGAGAAGCTCGTCGCGCGGCCCGGCAAGCCGTAGGAGATCAAGAGGGCGTCGCCGAGGGAAGGATCGCTGCAAGTTACCGACGCGCTGCATAGGCGCGCCGCGTCCTCGAAGGACAGCAAAGTCGGGAGCGGCGTCGTGTCGTTGAACGTCGTGCAGGTGGCGGCGCCGAAGGCCACCCCGAGGATTGCGACGACGGCCTGGAGCTTAGTGGGACTCATAGGGATTCTGGTGCAGGGCCGGGCCCTTGCTCGACGGTTTGGGCGACGCGCTCGGCGCCGCGCGGGGCGGCTTGGGCTCGGGTAGGCTGACCTCGAATGGACCCGCCTCGGGCACCGTGACGGTGACGTGTTGACCGCCGAGGTAGGTGACCTCAAGATCCAAGGATCCTACCCAAGGGCGCGTTCGGACCTCGGCACTCAGGCCGTCGAGCTGCACCTCTACGAGGCCCGCCGCCTTGACACTCTCGATGGTTCGGGGACCGCGCACGTGCAGGACGGTATCCTGCACCAAGGGCGCCTGGGCGGAGCTGACGGGCGCGGAGGACGGCGCTTCGTTCACGGGGGCCGACTCCACGATCGCGGAGGGGGCCTCGGCGGGACCGGCGTTGACCCCCAAGATGCCGGACGCGCCGCGCAGCACCAGGGCCGCGGCGACGCCCACCCCCAGGCCGACGCCCAGTACCCAGCGACCGCGGCGATGGGTAGGTGTCTGAGACACGGCCGCCGCCGGGGCCGCGTCTTTGTCGACGGGGGACGGCGTCAGCCCTTCTTCGGCCGTGCTTCGGTCGCCCTTCACGGGCGCGGGCAGCTTGCCCTCGGGCCGGGTCTTCTGCGCCTCGTCCATGGCGGCGAGGAGCGCTGTGCGCCGCGCAGCGAGCTGATCCCCGCACAGCGCGTTCACCACCTTGCCCACCTCGTCGAAGCTCGCGGGCGGCACGACGCGCTCGAGGGCCTGCCGCAGCTCGTCGGCCGTGGAAGGTCGGTTGTCGGGGCTTCGCTCCAAGGTGCGGGTCAGGAGGGCGTCGAGCGCCTCCGGCGCCTCCGGCCAACGGTCCTTCAGGCTCGGCACCTCGCCCAACATCACGGTGAGCAACAGCTCGGCCTCGTCGTCCCCCTGAAACAGGCGCTCTCCTACCAGGGCCTCGTACAGCACGGCGCCCAGGGCGAACAGGTCGGTGCGGCGGTCGACCTCTTGCCCCTTGAGCTGCTCGGGCGCCATGTACGCCGGTTTGCCCTTGAGCACTCCGCTCTTTGTCTCGGTCACGCGACGAGCGGCCTTCGCGATGCCGAAGTCGATGAGCATGCTGTGCCCTGTCTCGGACACAAGGATGTTCTGCGGGCTCACGTCGCGGTGTACGACGTCGAGGCGGTTGCCGCGCAGGTCGGTGGCGTCGTGGGCGGCCTGGAGCCCGAGGAGCACGTCGCACAGGATGCGGCTGACGACGGGTGGAGATAGCCGCGTCCCGCGAGCGCGCGCGGCGCGCAAGAGGTTGGACAGCGACACCGACTCCACATAGGGCTGGACGAGCAAGAGCTCCCCCGCGTCCTCGATGACGTCTTCCACCGGCACGACGTGGGGACTTCGGATCAGGGCGGCCACCCGCGCTTCGTCGCGCATGGTGGCGGCAAGGTCGGCGTTCTTGGCAAGGTGGGGGTGCATGCGCTTGAGCACCACCAAGCGCTCGAAGCCCGAAACCCCAGCGCGGCGCGCCACATAGGCGGTGCCCATGCCGCCCGAGGCAAGCTCGGTGAGGGTTTCGTACCCGAACAGCTCCGCGCCCTGTCCCACGCTAGAACGCCCCCTTCACCCGCACGCCGTCGACACCCACGCTGGCGCCGACCCGCGTCTCGTGATCGGACCAATCGGTAAAGAAGAAGGCTGTCGTCAGGCCCAGTGCCGCCACGCCGGCGGTGACGCCGACGAGGACATTGGTGCGTGTCTGTTTGTCCTCGCCGACCTCTTGAAAGTAGGCGATGGGCACGTGATCGTAGTCGTCGCGCGCGTTCAAGGTGTCCATACCAGACCAGGCCGTCACGGCACCGAGCCCGACCGTCACGATGCCGAGCGCAATGGGCACGAGGGGCGGCAACACGGCGACACCTCGCGACGGCTCCGGCGGAGGCACGTCGCGCGGTGCAGGCGCGGGCGGGGGCACGACGGCCGCGGGCGGGGGCGCTTGCGGCGCCGTCTCGGACGGCGACACCAAGGCCACGCTCACTACTGCACCGGCCGCGAGCCGTTCGACGCGCACCACTTCGCGTCCGTCAAGGACACTCCGGATCGCGTGCTCACCCGGGAAAACATAGACGGAACGCGCGGCGGCGGGCTCGGCGTCGATGGTCACCGTGGCGCCCGGCTCGGCCACGATGTCCAGGCGGCCGAGCTGCTTCGCGAGCTTGTCAAGGGCCGCCGTCGCGGCGTCCCGGTCGGGCGCGGACACGGGCGCGGTGGCCAGGTACTTCGCGTACAAATTCGCGGCGCGCGTCAGCTCCCCCAGCTCGTGCCATGAGCGCGCGGCGTTCCAAAGCGACGCCTCGTGGGGCGCCCGCGCGTAGGCCTCCTCGAAGAGCCGCGCCGCCTGCGAGAAATCCCCGCTCGCAAACGCGCGCTCACCCTCGCCGAACAGGGCGGACGCCTGCTTGCGGTCGGCTTCGCTGGGCGTGGGCGCGGGCGCCTCATCGGCCATTGCCGGCGCCGCAAATGTAAGAGCGGCGACGAGCATGCCGAGGGCGGCGCAACGACGGCGGCGAAAGACGTGAGCGGGCTCGAAGCGCATACTCGACCGAGGTTAACACGCATGGGCCCGCGTCGCGGACCGGGTTATGATGAGGCCTACATGGATAGCAACGACGACGACGAGAAATCCAGCCCCGAAGACCCCGATCGGGAGCTCGTCGACCGCGCAAGGACCGGCGATCGCAGCGCCTTCAACGAGCTCGTTCGCAGGCATCAGGTCGGGCTCACCGCGCTCTGCCGTCGCTACGTGAAGAACGACGACGACGCCCGCGACCTTGCCCAGCGCGCCCTGCTCAAGGCCTTCGAGAACCTCGCCAGCTTCCGTGGCGAGGCGGCCTTTCGAACCTGGGTCTACCGCATCGGTGTCCACCTGGCGCTCAACCACTTGCGCGTGCGCGAGCACGTCGAAATCAGCGAAATCGACGACGTCGCGGCGTTTACGTCGTCGCTCAGCACCGGCAAGCTCGTGGCGAAAGAGCTGTGGCGGAAGGTGCAGGCATCGATCGGCGACCTGCCGGCCAAGCAGAGGCTCGTCTTGGAGCTTCGGGTCTTTCACGATCTCACCTTCAAAGAGATTGCCCCGCTCGCGGGCTGCACCGAGGACTCGGCCAAGGTCAACTATCATCATGCAGTGAAGCGCATTAGGCACTTGGTAAAGCCCGGCTAAACCCTTCACATTCTTTTTCCTGTTCTTTTCTTTTTACATTCCGCAAAGCTCGGGGGTCTTGGGGGCACGTGATGTCGAGCCGGCGCTGTCCGAGCGCCGTCGGCGTCCGTCCAGTCTTCCCAACGAGGTGCGCCATGAAAGCTCGCTCTTACGTGTCCCTTCTCGCCCTTGCCCCCGCCGCCCTTCTGGCATGTACGGTCGCCGCCGAAGCGCCTTCCGAGTCGTATCTCGTGGCGACCTTCGCCGCGACACCGGGCACCATCGACCCCGCGGACAACGCCGCGGGAAGGGACCTGGACACCGCCTGCCCGACGTCCACGACGGCGCCCCTCTCCCCGTCCGACCTCGTCGCGGGCGTCGACGTGCTCCGCAACCAGATCGTCGTCACGCCGGGCAGCGGTGGGAGCGCGGTCTGGAGCGGGCTCCGCAACCTGGTGATCACGGGCGCGAGCGTCACCCTGGACGCGCCCACGGGGAAGGTCTTTCAAGGTGTTGGCTTCTACTTTCAAAACAAGCTCGGCGCGTTGACCCCGGGCGGCCCAGCGAACGTCGCCTCCGCGGAGGAGCTCTTGCTGCGCGTCGAAGCGCTCGACGCGGCCAACAACGTGGTAGCTACGTTGAAGTCCTGGTCTTACCAAGGTTTGCGGTCATCGACGAGCGCCCTGAAGTTCGACCGTATCGGCGTGCCTGAAGGCTACGGCACTGCCTCGACGACCGAAGAGCTGCCCGCCTATTTCGGCGTTGTGCGCAAGGGCGCGACCTTCAGCAGGATCCGACTTACCGTGTTGAACCCCGAGAAAATAGCCGGAAATTGGAGCGTTCAGCGCATCCGCTACAGCGAGACGCCGGGCAACACCACGTGTTGGAGCGCGGGCGACGGGGTCTATCTTGTCTCGGACACGAACGACGACGGCAACGGCTTCACGCACGTGCTCCGCACCGAGAACCACCCCACCCACGCGGGGCACACGGTGGGACACTACTGGGAGATCAACCGCTATGCCGACCCGCAAGTCGGCCCTGCCAGCGGCTCGACCCTGGAAGGTTCGGGCCTTCTCGCCAACCTCACGAGCCCCTTGATTCAGCTCCGCAACCCACCTGCCGACAAGATGTGCGACGTCCTCGGGCAGGGCGACTGGCTTGGGCTCTACCACTGGTCCCATTTCCATTTTCAGGGCTTCCACGAGACCGACGACGCGGGCTTCCACGCGACGACGCCCTTCGACTACGACACCTATTGCGCGCCCGGCGCAGCGGACAGCCCCTACGCCAAGTTCTGCGACGCGTACGCGTGCTGCCTCGCACAGGCGCCGGTGGTGAACGCCAACGGCGCACCCCTGCCCATGGGTCCGGCCCTGGCCGCCGCGCTGTCCGATCCCGTGTGCGGCGCGGGCTGCATCCAGACCATGCAAATCGAACAGGACGCTTGCCTCGGCTCACCGGCGCCGAGCGACACGACGAAGGATCAGCGGCTCTCGTATTATTCGTTGAACAACGGCCGCACCTGGCGTCGCGCCAACCACATGAACAACCGCTACCACAATGGCTACCCCGGCGAATGGCACTACAACCACGCGCACCTCCAGGAAGATGGCGACGGCATGTTGGGCACCCACTCCTACGCTAGCTTCGACTGGGATCAGGATAGCGTGGCCGAGGCGTCGAGCGGCGATCCGGCGGTGGATCAAGCCTGGGACAAGCAGTTCGGCTACTTGACCGCGGCGGGTGTCATGGAGTCACCGGCCATGCGCGTGCGCTTCTCCTTCGAAGAGCGGGGCACCGAACCTTGCCAAGACGTGAACGGCGACGGCTATTGCGCGGGTTGGCGCATCGACGACGTGGCCCTCGACTACAACGAAGAGTGTGTCGACAACACCGGCGCACGCTTCTACGACACCTTGGGAGACACCGACACGACCCCCGTCGGCCTTGCCACGGTGGCCGCCGCAAGCTGCGCGGTGCTCCAAAGCCTCCCCTCGTCGTGTACCCCCATCGATACGTCGGGCGACGCCTGCTACGCGACCGTTACCGCGACGACGCAGCACGACCTTTACACCTGGGAGCAACAGCAGGGTGGCGCCTGCGACCCGGTCGAGGCCTGCCACTACGAGGTGTGCAGCAACAACCACGGCGTCACCGAGTGCTGGCCCGCCGCCTGGCAGTCATGCTGGTCCGAGACACAGGGCGACTGCAATTCGAGCGTCCCTGACGACTGCTTCGAGCGCGAATGCTGCACCCAGCCCACAGGTCCCAATGACTGCTCCGCTTGGACCGTACTTTAGGCCAAAATGGGCTACGGGCGCGGCTTGACGTCCGAGACATACCAGCGCCCGCCCTCTTCCGCCAAATGAAAGTCGACCGGCTTCTTCCAGTTTGGGCAAGGCTTCTTACCCTCGGACAGCGAGCAATACACGACCAGCCGGCGGCGCGTGGGGCTGCCCGCGGGGAACAGCTCTTGGGTGAGCGACGGCCCGTCCGGCTGGCTGCTCGCGCTCTCGGCCTCTTTGGCGAGCGTCGAGAGCTGGTCGTGGAGGGCCTCCAAGCGGCCGTCGCCGCCATGCAGCGTGGCCTGGCTGGCCAGCGACCACGGCTGTTCCAGCCAGTCTTCCACGAGCAGATGGAAGCCTGGCGCGAAGCCGAAGCGCTCTGTGAGCACGCCGTTCTCGTAGTGGTAGGCGAGCACGTGGGGGCGCACGAACTCGGGCGCTTCCAGCACACCCCGCCAGCCGTCGAACTGGAAGGTCAGATCGGCGCCGCTCGCGCGGATGCTCACGTCCTCGCACCAGCGCCCGCTCCCCGGGCGGTCGAGCAGCACCGTCGGCGAGGCTGGATCGCCGCTCGGCGCGAGCACGCGAAAGCGCAGCGTGCGCCAGCAGGACGCCATCCAAGGGTGGGTGTTCGCCACCACCAGCAAGGGCTCCATGGCGCCCGGTGGTTGAAAGAGGTCGGCGTTGAGCAAGAGCAAACGATCTTCCAGATCCATCCCCTCGCCGGTCAGGTCGATCCTCGTGCGCATCTTGCCACGCGACCAGGTGTACATGGCGACGCCTCCGCCGTAAGACGTCGCGTGTCCGAGCATCACCGTGTCGTCGCCCAACCTCGTGCCGAAGATCGCGGGGGGATTGGCCATGTTCTCGGTCAGGCGCTGCACCTCTTCGACCAGACCCTGGTCGTTCAACGCCACCTGGCATCCGGACTGGAAGAGCTCGTCGAGCCGCATGCGCAGGGCCTCTGTCACCGCGCGGTGGGTCTCGAGCGCCTCCGTTGTTTCGGCCAGACCGGCGGCCCTCGCGAAGAGGCGCAAGGTGTCAGGTCCAGGCGGCGGACAACGGCCGGGGTGGCTCGGCGGTCGATCGTCGACGCTCGCCGCGGGCAGGCCTGGGGTAGACGGCGCGGGGGGCGGAAGTCGCAGGGGTGAAACGTCCGGGACGGGCTCGACCGCCACGAGCTCCGGCTCGTCCACGGGCGGCGGTGCCGGAGCCGTCGAAGGGGCGCGGCTTTCCGGCGCAACGGAGGCGCACGCCGAGGTCAGAAGAGCAAGCAAGAGGGCGCCGAGGCCAAGGTTGAGCGTCGTCACAGGGGCCTCGAACGCTCGTCGCGCGTTTTCTTTTCCCGCGTGGCGCTCCCTGCCCTCACATGTCGCAGACTGCAATTTGCCCGTATGTCGGCCCTTTTTCATGTGGCTCTGCGCGGGTCCGCTGCGGGCCCTTCGATTTTTTTTTACCCCGGACGGCGCCACGGGTCCATGCTTCATCGGAGGCCCCATGTCGTATCGAACGGTAAAAGCAGCGCTCTTTGGTACCCTCGTCCTCATCGTCGGCTGCGGCAGCGCCAGCGAGAGCTCGGCGCCTGCGTCGGACTACGTTGCTGCCAAGACCACCTACTACACAGACGTCAAGCCCATCGTCGATGGCAAGTGCCTCGGATGCCACGCCGAAGGAGGAATCGGCGGTCTGGTGTTCGAGACGTTCGAGCAGGTTTTGGCGCAAAAGGAGGCCATGCGCTACGACGTGGAGAACAAGCTCATGCCTCCCTGGCCGGCCGACGATGGCTGTCGCAGCTACGAACATGATCGTTCCCTCACCGACGAGCAGATCGCGCTGTTTGGAGCTTGGATCGACGAGGGCGCCGTGGAAGGTGATCCGGCCAAGATAGGCGATCCCCTTGGCGAAGGACCGAGCGTCCTGTCGCGCGTCGATCTATCCCTGGACCTTCCCGAGCCCTATGCCCCGACGGACGGTCCCGATCACTACCAGTGTTTCGTGTTCGACTGGCCCGCACAGGCGACAAGCTTCGTGACCGGCTTCGGCGTCAGGCCGGGCAACCCGCAGATCGTCCACCATGTCATTGCTTACCTGGCCGAGCCTGAAGACGCCGCCGATGCGGTGGCGCTCGACGCGGCAGAGGAAGGCCAGGGCTACACCTGCTTTGGAGGACCGGGCTTCAAGGCCAATTGGCTGGGTGGCTGGGCCCCCGGCTCCCTGGGCACCGACACCCCCGAGGGCACCGGTATCCGCGTGGAGCCTGGGTCGAAGGTGGTGGTCCAGATCCACTACAATTTCAGTGGCTCGCCCGAGGCCGACCAGACAGGCATCGACTTCAAAGTCGACGACACCGTCGCGGACGAGGCCACCATTGGCAAGATCCTGGATCCCAAGTGGGTCGCGGCCGACACCATGATCATCCCGCCCATGACGGAGGACGTGATCCACTCGTACGCGGTCGATCCGACGAAGCAGGCGAAGAACAAGCCCGTGCGTGTCCACGCCGTGGGGCTCCATATGCACACCTTGGGCACCCGCGGCACGTTGCTGATCGAGCGCGCCAACGGCGACAAAGAGTGCCTGCTCGACATTCCGTCGTGGGACTTCCACTGGCAAGGTAGCTACGCGCTGACCGACACCGCCGTCGTCGAGCCCGGCGACAAGATCTACCTCGAATGCCACTGGAACAACACCACGTCATCGATGGTCAGTTGGGGTGAAGGCACGGCCGACGAGATGTGCCTCGGTATCGTGTACGCCACCGCGGAGTAGCTCGTCTCTCGCGTCCTCCCAGGGGCGGCCTTGGCCGCCCCTTTGTCCTTGGCAAGGTTGTGTCCGAGGCTCAGTTCAACGCCAGGCCGCCGAAGGTCGTGGAGGTCCTGACCAAGGACGGCTGCGGCGCCCCGGGTTGCGTGCCGAAGGCCCGGTTGATCGCGAAATTGCAGACGTAGAGCGTCTTCTTCTCCTCGCCGTGGGTGCCGAACGCGATGCCCGAGGGAGCGTCCAGGGGAGCGCCCGTCGCGAGCACCGAGACGTTGCCCTCGGGGCTGACCGTCACCACCTGATCCTGACCGTTGACGGCGACGTACAGGGTCCCCTTCTTGTCGAAGGCCATGCCGTCGGCGCCGAGCAACCGCGCGTCCGACGCAAACGTCTCCAACGCGCCGGGCTCACCCTCGTCGTCCACCGCGACGCGCAAGATCTCACCGTAGTCCAGGTTTCCCACATAGACATGGTCGTTTTGCTTGTCGAAGGCGATGCCGCCCGCGCCGAAGTCGTGGAACAAAAGGAACGGGCTCTCGGGGTTGCCAAGGAGCCCCGCGTCTTCCAGCCAAATGTTCGCCTGACCTTCCGGCGTGATCTTGTAGATGCGACCCAGCGCGGAGTCGGTCACGAACACGTTGCCGTCGTCGTCGAGCGCGAGGTCCTCCGGGATCCCGGTGGGATCGAGGGCAGCCAGGGCTTCCACCGCGCCAGAGGGCGAGATGTGCCACACGAAGGCAGCGGGAGGATCGGAGAAGAACGCCCCTGTGGTGGCGTACAGCGAGCCGTCCGCGGCGACCTTGACACCGAGGGCGAACGAGCCCGCGGGCGCCGGGAGCGAGGCAAATGTCCCGAGGTTCCCGTCCGGGGTCAAGCGTTGGATGGTGGTGCCCATGGACAGGTAGACGTTGTCGTCGTCGTCGAGGGCGATGGACTCGGGGAGCTGACCGAGCTGCGGGTCGAACGAGGTCACCACGGCGAACGTGGGGGACGAGCCCGCGCTGGTGGACGCCAGGACGGCGATGGAGAGAACGGAGAGGTGAGTCAAGAGTGAAGAGGTGCGCATGAGATTTCCCTAGGCGGACGCCTCGTGAGCGCGTACGGCGTGATGCCGTGCGTCCGAGCTCCCATGGCCGTTACGGGGTGTCCGCGACGATGTTTCATGAGCCCGCGTCGAGGGAAGATGTTCCAGCTCATTGTCTCGGTCAAAGGCGGACGCGAGCTCGCGCCGAATGGCCACCGTCGCGCGGTGAACGCGCAGCCGCAGCGACAGCGGCGTGTCGCCGAGGCGCGCCGAGGCGTCGTTCGCGCTGAGCCCCTCCGCGCGCATGAGTTGGAAGGCCTCCGCCTGCTTGGGAGGTAGACGCGCGAGGGCGGCCTTGACGGCTGCGGCGACGTAGGCCGCGTCGAGGTGCTCGTCGACGCTCGGCGCCGCGGCACCCTCGCCGGCCGCGGCCAGCAGGCTCCCCGCGCTGCGCTCGTGGCGGACACGGCGCAGGTGGTCGACGTAGAGCCGCCGCGCGATGGTGTGGGCCCAGGGCAGGAGCCGCTGGGTAGGATCGTAGGCATCCCGGGCGCGCGCCATGCGCACGAAGGTCTCTTGGGTGAGATCCTCCGCCAGGGCAGGGTCCCTGGAGAGACGGCAGAGCTGACCGTAGATGCGACGCGCGCAGAGCGCGTAGACACGTCCGTAGGCCGCCTCGTCTCCGCGTTGGAACTGGACCATGGCCTCCTCTGCGGAGATGTTGCGGCTGAGGGGCAGGCTCGCGTGGTGCGCGTCAAAGAGTTGTGTCGATGCATGGACAGGCACGTTCGTCACCTCGTGGTGGAATGGATGGTCCCCGTTTGCGAGCGCTCCCAGGGGCGCAGCTCGCTGGCCCCCGAGCGTGTCTCGGTCGTCGCGATTCGTTACGCCGAAATCAAAAAAAATATTTTTCTTCGAGGTGTAACGAAGCGCCGGGCTCGCGACACGCAGGCTCATGTCCTGGCTCCCAGCTCCTCACGAGGTTCGTCGAAGGGGCGGCGCCCGCGCGACCCTTCGCGACGGATCCTGCCCTGGGCAAGACCTCGTACGGGATCCGCGAGGTCGCCAGACATTTTCGCGGATCAGCCGCCTATGGACACCCTGTGCGCGCTGCGCTACGCCGACCAGGAGCGAATGGCACGGCCCGAAGAAACAGGTCTTCCTTGCGAAGACAGGGACGCCGAGCTCGTCCGAGGCATGGTCCGCGGCGACGAGGCCGCGTTCTCTGCCCTGCTCGCTCGCTACCAACGCACGATCGTGCGTCTCGCGGCGGCCTACGTGAAGACCTCCGCGGCCGCCGAGGACGTGGCGCAAGAGACGTGGCTGGCCGTCTTCTCCAGCGTCGCCGCCTATGAGGGGCGCGCCTCGTTTCGCGCGTGGCTGTTTCGCATTGCCGTCAACATCGCGAAGAAGCGCGCGACGCGCGACGCCAAGGGCGTCCCCTTCTCCGCCCTGGAGGGTCTGGAAGACGACGAGCCGGCCGTGGACGCGCAGCGCTTTCAACAGGCGGACGCTCGTTGGGCAGGCCATTGGGCCTCACCTCCCGAGCCTTGGTCCGACGCCGAGCACAGGCTCCTCGCCACGGAGACGCTCGCGCTCGTGACGCGCGCCGTGGAAGATCTGCCGCCCGCGCAGCGTCAGGTCATGACGCTGCGCGACATCCAAGAGCTGACCTCCGAGGAAGTCTGTGAGATCCTCGGCCTCAGCGAGGCAAATCAACGCGTGCTCCTCCACCGCGCCCGCTCCAAGGTCCGCGCGGCGCTCGACGCGCACTTCAGCAGGAGGGCCCGATGAGCCTCGTATTACCTCACCATCCGACCTGCCAGCAGATCGTCGAGGCCGTAACGAGCTACTCCGAAGGGGCGATGGCCCCCGAAGAACGGGGTCGTTTCGAGCTGCACCTGACGAGCTGCGCCGCCTGCGTCACCTACTACGACCAGATGGTCGCCACCCGCAAGATGGCCCGCGCTGTCCGAGACGAGCCCGTCCAGGACGACGCGCGCGAGGCCCTCGTGGCAGCGTTTCGTGCATGGAAGGAGGGTCGCCGTCCATGAGAGCGTTCAAGTTCTTGGCTGCCGGCGCGGTGGCGCCGTTCTCCCGCTTCAGCTGGCCCACGCCGACGTCCTCCGAAGGCGGTCCGTGGGTGACCGCCGACGCACCGATCTCCGGGTGTGCGCGGGGCATCCATGCCTGCGAAGCGGAGCACCTGTCCTCCTGGCTCGATGCCGAGCTGTGGCTCATCGAGCTCGGGGGGGAGATCCGCCACGAGCCGCACAAGCTGGTCGCCGAGCGCGGTCGGTTGTTGGACAAGGTCTCCGGTTGGTGCTCCGACACCGAGCAGCTCCTCGCCGAGGCATCGGCTCTTCGGGCGCGCGATCTTGTCGTTGCGAGGTTGCGTCAAAGCGGCGACGCCGCATTGGCGGCGGCCCTCGAAGGAGCCTCCACGGTGCTCGACCTCGATCGTGTCTTGCAAGGGAATACGGGTGGAACGTCGGGGGACGCCATGGTCGTCGGCTACCTCGCCGACGCCCTCGCCTACCGCAAGGTCGACCCCCGAGCGAGCGCCTTTTGCGCCGCCCACGCGGCAGGCGACGAGGCCGGTTTCTGGGCCGAGAGGCGCCGGCAATCCGCTTGGATCGTCGACCGTCTCGGTCTCGGACAAGCGCTAGGGTAGGGCGCTGTCCAGGTCGGCGCGCGGCTCCCGACGGCGTGGTAAGAAACGCCGAGCCCCCCAAGGCCCGCCGTGGCGAGCCCGTGGAGGGCTTCGAAGGGGTTCGTTGTCCGAGACAATCTACCCGTGCAGCTCGTCGTTGAAGGCGAAGCTGCTTGTCCGCGGTAGCTCACTCGTGATCGGTGAACCACTCCGGGTAGGTCTTGGTCGGCTCGAACAGGAAGCGCTCGCAGTCTGTCTGCGCGCAGTAGTCGAGGTAGGCCAAGGCGCCCGACTGGCACTCGTCGGACTCGACCTCGTAGCAGGTCGTCTTGACGCCCTGCAACGAGCCCGGTCCAGGGTAGCACCCAAAGGTCTTTTCCCCGACGATCTCCAGAGTATCACAGTCGTAATAGGTCGTGAAGACCAGGTTCGCGGAGAGCGCCTCCTCGGCCTCATCGACGCTCTCCTCCGCGGTCCCGACGGGGCCCGCGCACCCCGTCGCCAGGACACCGATGACAACGGCAAGATACCCCAAATTCATCCCATGTGAACGTGCTGAGCTTGATCGATAGAACGACATACCGTCCTCCTTGTGCGGGGCGATACGCCCGACGCTCCGGCGTGTTTCAGAGGATTCTGCGGCAGACGGCTAGGTTTCTTTTCGGGAGATGAGCACCACGCCCACGAGGATGATGGCCGCTGACGCCCATGTGGCAAGACCCGGCCTCTCACCGCCGGCCAACACCCCGAGGGCGATGGCGATCACCGGATTGACGTAGGCGTAGCTCGTGGCGACCGCCGGGCGCGTGTTGCGCAGCAGGTAGCCATAGGCAGAAAACCCGATGATCGAGCCGAAGCCGATGAGGTAGGTCAGGGCAGACAGGGAGCGAAGGGTGGGCGTCTTCATGGGATCTCCCATCACCAGCGCCACGCCCAGCATGGCCAGTCCTCCCGTGATCATCTGCGCCGCCGACCCCATCGGACCCTTGGGCAAGGGTAAGCTGCGGCTGTACACCGAGCCAATCGTCCAGGAAATGGGTGCGAGCACAATGACCCAGGCGTAGCCGCCATGCACCGCGAGCTCACCGCCGAAGTTGAGCAGCGCGACGCCGACGAAGCCGACAATCAGCCCGAGGCGCTCGAAGGACTTGAGGCGCTGTCCCCCGAGGCGAAGCAAGAGGGCCATCCAGAGCGGCATGGACGCCACGACGAGGGCCGCGACGCCGGAGCTTACCCACTGCTGTCCGACCGCCACGAGGCCGTTGCCCCCCACGAGGAGCAAGACGCCCGTGCGCGCGGAGGCGCTCCAGCCTGCGGCCGTGGGTAGCTTTTGTCCACGGGCCACGAGGGCACCGAGCAACACCAAGCCTGCCGTGAGAAACCGAATTCCACCCAGCCAGAAGGGGGGGAAGGTTTCCAGGGCGATCGACATCCCGAAGTAGGTCGAGCCCCAGATGAGGTAGACCGAGAGCAGGGCCAGGCCCACGCGCCACTCGGTCCGCGCCGTCTGCAGCAACTGCCTAATTGGGGCGGCCATGGGTCACTCGGAAAAGGGCGAAGGGAAGAAAAATAGCGACCGCAGGATAGCCGGTTTGCCCTTCGCCGATTGCAACGAAAATCGTCTCGTCAGGAAGAGGCGGCGGACGCCCCATCGTCCGACAAGAACGTCCGCGCGGCGCCCTCGAAGGCCTCACGGAAGGCGCCAAAGATCGGGCAGTGGCCGCCCCCGGGCACGACCCACAGCGAGGACGCGGGGATGCCACAGTAGAGCTCGAGCGCCAGCTCCACAGGGTACAGCGGATCGCGGTCGCCCGCGACGACGAGCGTCCTGGCGCGAACGGTCTGGAGAGCCTGCGGTGTGAACGCCATGTCGAAGGGGTCGTCTGCCATTTGGGTAGAAAGGCGAAGAAGTGCCTCGATTTGGGCGTCACCGCCAACGTGTGCTTCGGACGTGAAGGGTCGTGCCGTCGGCAAGGTCGACTTGAAATTCCGTACGATCGTGCATGCCTGGATCTCCTAGGGCTGGGCGGAGCAAGGTGCCCCGCGGCCGCGGATCAGACGCTGAAAAAGGAGGGCTTGTAAGCTAGGAAGTTTCGGTGTAGGGTCGCTTCTGCTGGCGCAGCAAAAGGGGTTGGGCCGAGACTTCTGCCTGCGCGCGGGCCGCCCAGGGGCGTACCCCGCGAAAGTGCTTGACCGGCAAAGGGCCCCGCGTACGCTCGATCACAGCCACGTCTCGGCGCCGGGTCGCGAGGCGGCTGGCGGAGAGGTCCCATGAGTGCCCTGTACTTCATTGTGCCGACCATGGTCGCCGCGGGAATGTTGGGAGGCGCGGTCAACTTCTACCTGGTCGACCCCGAGGTCGAGAAGCCCCTAAAATGGTGGCAACACGTCATCATCGGGGTCAGCGCGGCGCTCGTCGTGCCTGTCTTCCTGAACATGATCTCCAGCAATCTCATCGCGGAGATTCGGGGCGGTCTCGACG
>CAYLJT010000043.1:0-19384 GCA_964383995.1 uncultured Polyangiaceae bacterium | reverse complement strand
GAACTACGCAGTCAAACCACGCAGGACGGACCGGTAATATGGACCGGACGCCTTAGTAGCAGGGCGGCCTCGATTACGCCCTCGAGCTCACGCACGTTGCCGGGCCAATGCCAGCTAGCAATCAACCGCAGCGCGTCGCCGGTCAGCTGACCCGGCGCAAGACCATGGCGCTCCGCCATGTCGGCGGCGAAGCGGTGGGCCAGGGTCAGAATGTACTCACTGCCGCGATCACGAAGGGCAGGAACAACGAACTGAATTTTTCGCAATCGATACCACAGCTCAGGCAAATACTGTCCGCTTTGCACCATCTCCTCCAGCGGCTCGCTGGCGGCCGCTACCAGCCACAGGTCAACGGTTCGGGCGCGTGGTCCCCCCACAGCGCCGACCTTGCGGTCTTCAATCGGACGCAGCAGTACCGCCTGCTCAGAAAGGGAAAGCTTGCCAATCTCGTCAAGAAACAGCGTGCCTGCGTGCGCCTGAACGAAGTACCCCGGAGCGTCCTGGTGCGCATCCGTAAACGCGCCCTTCCTGTGCCCCAACATGGAAGCCTCGAACAATGTCTCAGGTATGGAGGTGCAGTCGGCCTCCACGAGCTCCCCCCGAGCGCGCGGCCCGGCCTTGTGCAAGGACCGGGCAATGCGTGTCTTTCCGGTGCCCGGCTCCCCACGAAACAAGACAATCGGAGGAGCCTTTGAGCGCCGAATGTTTTTCAGGAGCTGGCGCAGGTCCGTCTCCAACGCCTGCATGACGGGGCTCCCACCAACAAGATCGAGCTTGAAGTCCATCGCTGACCTCCTCTCCGGTTCCATCAAGAAACGGGCGACAGCTCGTACGGCCGCCGAGACTGCGGGCGGTCGCCGAGCTTGGATGACGCCCTCCAACGCCTGTGACGTTCTCCTGAAGCCGTCGCAGTCTTTGGGGTGGCAACTACAGGCTGCCGGCCCGGGGGGGGGTTTTCAACACCAGGCAGCGATCTCGTCGACACGCGAAATATTTCGCATTCGACCAGCTCATTTCGACACATTGGTTGATTTGTCTGGACAAGGTGGCCCGCGTCGCGTAGCGCCCGCGCGGCAGCCAAGGCACGGCGGGCAACGTGGCGGCGCCGCGATCGTTGGCTCGTCGGCCCGACGGGGACCGTCGTGTCGCAGACCGCCGGTTACTTACTCGTTCCTTCTGAATCTGATTCTGAGTCCAAGTCGAGCATGTGGGGGGTTGAACAGCGCCCGCCGTCAGGACGAGCCCCCAGGTCCCGTACATTCTCCGGAAGGCGCGCTTGCGCCGCGGAGGATGCCATGAAGACCGGTCAACGTGTGTGGGGGATGGGGAGGCGGAGCGCAGCAACGTTGGCACCCTGGCACGCCGAGACGCGTTTGGATGGTGAAACCACGCGACTGGGGCGGGCCGCTAGCAATGAGGGGTCCGTCGATATCACCCTTGCGGGTTGCCTGCACATTCGCTCAGGTCCCTATTATCTCTTGCCGGCCCAAAGCAGAACGACGCCTGCGCAAGGCTGGGGCGCCCCCCGACAGGCAGGAAACGGAGAGCTATAGTGGGCATGCTACCGCGGCGCCCATGGCTCTCCCCTGTCGGCTGGTTGTTGGGCCCTGACCTTCTTGGCGCCCTCAAGAAGATCGCCACCGCAGCGCTCTTTGGCCGAAAGCTCGATCCGCGCCATTGGATGCGCGCCCAAGTGCTTACAGCGGAGGCGCTGCGATCGGGACCCACCCAGGGACAGGACGGCCTTTGGTTCGACTACTTGTCAGACTCCGGGGATGGCCAGCGCGCGACATACGCCGTGGCGCGCTTGGCCATGGCCGATGTTTGGCTGGAAGGCGCGGCTGTCTACAACGCGCCGGGACGCTGGCACAAACCCGCCGAAACCACACCCTCCGTCCATCTTCCCCGGGGCGAATTTCTGGTGTTGGGCGGCGACACAGCCTACCACGTGGCCGATCGCAAGACCCTCCTGTCGCGCTTCGTCGAGCCCTTCCGTCGAGCCGAAGAAGACACGCGGACCGTCCTGGGGAGTACCCCTACCATACGCCCTATCCTGGCGATTCCGGGCAATCACGACTACTACGATAGTCTCGACGGCTTTCGTCAGTTGTTCCTTGCCGGCCCGTCCACGATTCAGGCAACACCTTCCTTGCGTGGCACCGAGGTCGCTGACACGAGCGCCCCAAGCGTTCTCGACCGCATTAGCAAGGCCTTCGAGGTCATGGGCGAGGGCGCCGACCTTGCTCTGGAAGTCCCCGCTTTCCGGACTCTTCAGACGGCCAGCTATTTTGCCCTTCAGCTCGTGGGGGGCTGGTGGCTCTATGCCCTCGATACCGAAGCCAAGTGGCTGGACACGCAGCAGCGGTCGTTCTTCAAGTTCGCCCCTGCCACCTTGAACGAACCGGCGCCGCGCAAGCTCATTGTCGTTTCGTCGAAGCCGACGACGGTGCTCGGTCGAAAGCATCGCAAGGAGGATCCTAGCGCGGTCCCCTTCGAAGCCCTCGGTATGCAGGTGCCCTTGGAGATGTCCGAGACACGACCCGATTCGCTGGGCGGCGCCTGTCGCGTCGACATTGCCGGGGACACCCACCACTACGCGCGCTACTACGGCAAGAAGACGCCAATCGCGGCGGGCGAAGAGCCCGAGACGGCGCGTTATGTCTCGGTCGTTTCGGGCCTGGGCGGAGCCTTCCTACATCCCACCCACACCGACCACGGCGAGATCCAGCCCAAGGCCATCTACCCTGAGCGCAAGGTCTCCTACCAGAACGTCGTTCGACGGTTGGGCGACCCGAGAACGGTCTTCGGTGGCGGCTACGTCTTCGTCGTGGGCTTCTTGTTCGCCTGGTTCGTCAGCGCAGCGGCGGCGGCGCGCTGGGGCTTTTTGCATGACGCTGCCGCGACGCTCGCGGGCCTTCCCATTCATCCCGAAACCTGGTATCCAAACGGCGTCTCGGCGCTTCTTCCGGTGGGGGTGCTCTTGCTCGGCCTTACCTTGCTGATGGCCTGTTTGCTCGGGGCGGTGGCCGTGCCCAATCTCCTCGAGAAGTACTGGGATCGCTCGAAGCTCTACTTTTACTTCCCGTCGATTCTGCTGCTCATCGTAGGCGGTACAGGGTACACGCTGCTGCAGATCTACGCAGAGACCATCAACTCCAGAGGGCTGACGCTCGACGCGTTCATTGCCTTGTTGTTCGCGACGTTCTTGCTGACCATCGGCGTGGTCCTGCCCTGGATCGGCTTTTCGAGACACACGCCTTTCGCACGCGTGGGGTTCGTGGGTCTAGGTATCGTTCACGCTCTCGCCCAGGCGCTCTTCCCGCTCCTCCTGCTACACTCGACCTCGGCCGACGCGAGCGGACTGGGGGCGATAGGCTCGCTGCTCGTCAGCGTGGGTGGCCTGCTCGTGATGCGCAGGCTCGCTTGGCGCCTTGCCACGTGGAAGAGGCTCTATCGCGCGCTGTTTGTCAGCATTCTGGCGCTAGTAGTACTAGCTTTGGCGTTCCGCTTGCCCAGCATCTTTGGCGCCGAGTACTGCCGAGTATGGACTCTTCTGGAAGGGGACCCGCAGACCGGCGTGGCGATCCTCATCTCGCGAGCTCTCGCGACCGACGTAAAGACGGCCCAGGAAATGATGTTGGCGCCGCTAGCGGGCTTGATCGGCCTTGTTACAACGAGCATCTGGCTATCGTGGTACCTGCTCGTGGCCGACGCTTGGAATGGCCACAACAACGAGGTGGGCGGCGCGGCGCGCGTGGGAGCTTTCCGTCAGATCGTCCGATTTCACGTCACTCACGACCATCTCACGGGGTATGTGATTGCCGCGGAGGATGGCAAGACGCCTGAAGACGAATTGAAATTACGTCTGGTGGACGTGTTTCGCGTGGGGCCGCGCGGGACGGGATGAGGTGGCTCAGCTGCTTTGGGGCCAAAACGCGACCAAGCTACTGTTCCACGACTTCTAGCCGCGCGTGGGGAACACTGCGGAGTACGGTCGGGCAGTTGTGCCACTCGACCCACACCTCGAAGTAGTCGGCGCTGCCCCCACTTGCGAGGGTATTGACGGCGTCAACGACGGTTGTAAGGGGCACAGTGATCTGTCCGACGCTCCCGTAGACCCTTCCGATTCCACCCGTGGTTTCGAGCTGACCGTTCTTGAAGACGTAAACGGTGATTGCCTCCTGCCCGTTCGGCAGAGGATCGCCCATGAACACCTGCGCATGTACGAGCCAACGACCGGTTGGGGGCGTAAAACGATAATTTGCCGCATTATACATCCCTGCGTCGTCGACGAGCGGGGCGGAAAACGGAATAAGCGCCGACGTCCAGCCACCTGGACCGGGACCTGGCCATTGGCAAGGAACCACAAGCGGGGTGTTCATTTCCGCGCGAAGGCGTCGGCTCTGAGGCACGGGGCCAGGCGGCCCTTGAGGTCCGGTGGGCCCTGTCGGACCCGGCACACCTTGCAAGCCGGTGGCGCCCGTGGGCCCGATGGGGCCCATTTGTCCCTGCGGGCCCATAGGACCCTGGGGACCCATCGGACCTACAGCGCCGGTAGGGCCGGCGGGGCCCTGCATGCCCATCGCTCCATCCTGCCCGGCCGGCCCAGTGGCCCCCGTACTCCCTGGCGGACCTGGCGGTCCGAACAGCCCCGTGGGGTCTCCCACCCAGTGACCTCCTGCATCAATCACCGGACCTACGTCTGCAATGCTGACGCTGCTCGGATGTATGTCGCCAAGAACGTCCCCAGCGACGATTGCGTAAGGCACGCTGCCAACAGCCGCGCGGGGTAGCATTTCGCCGTCGTTTTCGACCTCGATCCCCAAGTACCGGATCGACCCATCGAACACGGTCGTGCCGATCGGTATTTGCGTTCCGAGCTGAAAAGAGAAATAGCCGTCGTCAAAGTCGACCTGCAACGTCTCGGTCCATATCGGAACCGAGGCCGCTGGAGCATCGTAGACGGACACGGTAACATTGAGAGCACCGGACACGGGAAGCTGCTGGGCATCGTAGAGCCTTCCCTGCTGCGTTAGGATGTCTGGCACTCCATGGGCCGCCGAGCTTTGAAACAGACAAGCCGCGGCCAACGCAAAAGCTGCGCTCCAAACCTGGATTGATCGTCCCACTTTTCGCATGCCTCACCTCCAGCCTCACCTTATGACAAAAGCGGCTTATAGGAAAGCAGCAAGGCTACAGGCATGGCAAAACCCTTCGGCCGCCAGCAACGCCTGAGCCGACGTTGGCTGACCTGCTGCGGGCGGGTCACCCAAGGACCCGTAGCGCCAGACCGCCGGTCCCCAGCACTGCACCAAGAGGTCAGCCCGTCATCAAGCGCTCCGTGGCCCCGACGACGGCTCTGGGAATGCGGTCAAGGGAGCTGGACGAGCGTCAAGGTAGCTTGACGCTTCCCCTACCTGACGCGCCCACCGAAAGCACAAAACACCGAGCCAATAGCTCCTTTGCGCGATCGTTACGCTTGGTCCGCTCCCTGCTGTGGACCGCGTCAGGCGATCATTAGCACGACCAGCAACGGGAGCAGCAAGGCTCACGTTGGAGGGCGCTGCGCGCTCGTCTCAAGGAGGCCCCATGGTGAGCAAAGTGGCGTTCGGCAAGGTCCAGGTCGACGTGGTAAGAACTGGAGGGCTTCCCCTCGACGCGCGCTTGCTGCGAGAACAGGTCTACTTGCATGAGACCGGCGACCTTCCGGCGAGCACGCTTGTCTCTGACAATGACCACAAGGGAATTCACGTGGCGATTCGAGACGCTGACAGCAGGCGCTTGTTGGCTGCGGCCACCATCAACATGGCCGAAGCGAGCGACTTCCCCGAGCACTCCGGAATTTCCGCGGCAAGCCTCGAAGATGCCATTTACCTGAGCCGCGGCATGGTAGATCCGTCCGCCCGCGGCCAGGGGCTCTTCATCCTTCTGACCTATGTGTGCATGCTCGAGGGACGGCGTCATGGACGACGGCGTATGGTGTCCTATATCCACCAGGGCCGACCTGCGGTGACCCGCATCCTCCATGTTGCTCCTATGCAGAGCGTACCCATTCGTCACGTGCGCGGCGCGCACGGCAGGGGATATCGCGTGTGCGCTGTGGAGCACGACATCGACTTTGCCTTGGACCTCTGCTGGAGGCGCCTTCGGCCAGATGCCCGAGAGGTTGTGGCCGATCTCCTTCAAGGGGATATGTTGCTTGCCGTCAAGTCGACGGTTGACCGGCTTTTGCAGACGCCCTGGTTCGTTGCCATTCGCGAGAGACGGCTAACCTCGGCTCAGTATGTTGCGTCGCTGGCCGCCTATCATAGCTATGTTCGCTTGACGCCGAGGGTGCTGCTGCAAGCCGCCTTGGCCACGCAGAGTGTCGAGCTTCGTCGTGCCTACGCCCTCCATGCCGCACACGAGGAGGGCCACGAAGCACTGATCGAGGCGGACCTGTGCCACCTGGGTGTCGGCGACGCCTACCTGGAGTACGTCAAGCACATGCCGCCTCCCCGCGGGGCTCTGCGCTTCATCGCGCTGGAAGAAAGCCTGGCGCATCATCACGAACAAGGTAGTGCTTTTCTGGCCGTTCCCCTTGTAGTTGAAGGGATCACCGCGCGACTCAAGGGGGATTTCATGGTGGCGTTGATGCAGACGATTTATCAGTGGGGATACGAAAAGCCAGAGCAAGCATGCTCATTCATGGCGGATCACATCGCGCTTGACGGCGGGCAAAGTGGCCACTTCCAACAAGCGCTGCAGTTGGCAGCACGGCATGTACGGACTGACCGAGACATGAAGGCGCTCCTCCGGGCGGTCGCGGAGGTTGGCGAGGCCTTCGATCTGCTGTTGCGGGATGCGATGAATCCAGCTGCCGTCCGCGTACAGCCGGGAAATACTGTGGCGCTCGAGAAGCTCGCCGCCTCATAGCCGCTGGAGTGGAAGGTACCGGCGCCGGGCTTTTCGCCCCGCTCACTTCGTGCGGCGACGGGCGCCGCGCAACACCTTCGGTACCCCCACGTCTGGTGCGTCGATGGGCTCCCGCGCCCAGGCGGGCACATGCCGATGGGCGTGCAACACGCGCCACACGTCCACAGTCTTGGCCCCTTCGACATAGAATATGGTGTACGGAAAGTCCTTGAGCTGCCAGCTTCGGAGCCCGGGTAACCCTAGCTCATGCGCGTACCGTAGTGATCCAATGCCGGGGTGCCGACCCAACCGGTCGTAGGCAGTCTCGAGCGCGTCGACGAAGGCCGTGGCCATGGCTGCATCCGTTTCGCTCAGGTAGTACGCTAGATCCGCGCGAGCGCGTGCTCGCGGAACGACGGGCTTGGCTTTCACCGCCGGGCGCGCCTACCGTTCGCGCCCCGGATCTGCTCGCGCAATCCAGCGAAGTACGCAGCATCCACCGCAGGCGTTGCCGGCGACGAGGCTCCTTCGAGGAGCAGACCCCGAAGCGCTCGGCGTTCTTGGTCTTTGCGAATGAGCTCCCGAATGTACTCGCTGCTCGTTCCGTAGCTGCCATCACGCACTTGCTCGTCCACGAAGGCTTTTAACGCTTCCGGCAGGGAGATGTTCATCGTGCTCACGAGACGATCGTGCGAGGTTTGGCAAATATTGTCAACGCCAATGTGCGCGGCGCCCTCCACGCCCCACCCGAATGCGCGCCGCCAGGACCCGACGGGCGCCGCTGAGGGACCTCCATCCCCAGCGCCCACGCTCCTGCGCGCTGACCCGTGGCAGCGGGACGGCCCTGCACAAATCATGCTGGAGGCTGGGGAGGCAGCTCGATGGGAACGAATGAGATGGGGTCGACGGAAATCGTCGGGGGATCGAACTCCCCGGCGTCAAGATGGCATTGTGTGTCGTTTCCGCAAGTGCACTCGAACCCTCCGCTTGCGTCCAGCGCGGCAGAAGATTCCTCCCCATTCACGTCGGTCTGGAGCACCTGGAGGTCCACGGGGTTGCATCGCAACTTCACGTCAGTCAGATCGAGCGTGGCTCCCACCACCACGATGCCGCTTCGACCATTTTTCTCGATGAGCGACGTTGCAACACGAGCATGCGCACCGGCCTGGTCCAATGGGGGCAGTTGCTCACGCAACGCAAGGTCTGCAAGCACGGCTACGCCCTCCCCCTGGCCCAGCTCCGAGTCAATTGCGGTTCGCTCGACAATGATGCCATGAATGTCAGCCTGCGCTTCGTGAACATAGACCCCCACTTGGCTCGATTCGACGACACGGCTGCCTTCGACGACAAGGCGCGCGGCGGCTTCGGCGCCTACTCCAATGGGCGCCCGCTGGTCCCCGTGGAACAGACCGCCGGACACCAGGGTGCCTCGAATCGACAGCTCCCCGGGGCCCGATACTCCCGCGTTGAAGATGTCGTTGCCCTCGATGACGCTCGCTGTAACCTCCACCGTATCCTGCGGACGGCGCCAGCCTAGAAAGACCGCGACAATGCCCCGCCCAAGCTTGGCGCGTGGGAACGGCCGGCCGTTGTACAGAATGCTGCTTGCAAAGACCTCCGCATGAGAATCTTCCACTGCAATCCCTGAGCTTGCGTTGTTTGCTACTATCGACCAGGCAACCTTCATGATTGACGGGACCTGCTCAGGCTTCCGGGACCAGCCATGCGCCGAGGCCCGCTGAGGTAAGGTTCCGACGCCAGCATAGAGCCCATGGCCAAGCCGGAGGCCGCCCGCGGCAGCATACTCCGGCGCTGGCTGCGTCTCGCTCACGATGCATTGAGCAATGTCGATGTTTGACGCAAAAGAGGCTATTCCGACATCGTTCATGCGCTCCATAAGTGAGCCTATTGCGGTGACCTGGGACCCACCCATGACGTTGAGGCCGCGGCCCCGGAAGGCCGGGTTGGTGTCGCGCGCGACCACACCTGTGAGAGTTGCCAGGGACTGTTGGCGAACATCAATGGCCCCACCTTCGGTGTCGACGACCGTGGAGGAAACCAGATCGAGTAGGGCTCGGTCGACGTAGATGGCGGATCCCTCCAGGTGATTGTAGGCGTGCCCCTTTGTGCCAACGACGGTTACATCTTCGAGAAGCACATGGGCCGTCGGGTCGACCTGGTTGCTGCCAAACGACGAGATGGACGTCGCGAAGATGCCATAGCCGCTGACTCCGTCGACGACCGATCTTGCCGCGTCGAAGATGCCACCCTTGAAGACGAGCACGCCCGCTCCCGACGGGCCGCGGATCAAGCTCCCCACCATGGTTACCGCCGTATCCCGTTGAACCACGACGCCCGCGAGGTCAGACGTTTCAAGCACAGAGTGCGTTACCACAGTTGTCTTGTTCGATGCGGCCCCGTCGTTGACGAGAAGGTTGGCTGCCGCGCCCTTGATGTTGACCCCGGTGCTTCGCACCACGGTGTCGACAATCTCGGTGGAGGTCGTCACGCTAATTATTCCCACGCCGGTAGCATCTTCCACGAGCGAGCGGCTCACCCTCACATTGTCCGAATCACGCAGCTCCAGTCCAGAACACCAGAGCTCGGTGCAGCCCTTGCCAATGTCATGGACCCAAAGCGCATCAAGAACAACGTCCTTGCTGCCCACAACACGCACCCCCTGACCTGTCGCCGTAGGCGCCGTAATCTCCATGTTTCGAACGGTCACGTCGGAGGTGTCTTCAATGGTAAGGGCCACTGCCGCTCCAACGATTCGTGAGCTCCCAGTGCAAGAACCCTCCAGCGCCAACGGCTTCTTGACCCGCACGTTTTCCGCATAGCTTCCCGGGCCGACAATCACACGCCCACCGGGCGGCAAGGCGTCGATCGCTTGCTGGATGGTGGGCCATGGACTCTCCATGGAGCCGTCAGGGATACCTGCGAAACCTTCCTGCACAAACGCCACGGGGACGGCTCCGGGCGGCACGACAGCAATCGAGATCGGACACAAGACAGCGCGGCACGTGGTGTCACCCGGCAGTGCAACCTCCCCTTTGCCACAGAAGGGCGTCGTGGCTGCGCAGCCCCGCATTCCGTCCGGCTCAAAGCCTGACGCCAGACATACCTCCGGATCGACTCCCGCCTCCTTGCAGATCCCTTGTTGCTCAAACCATCCCGCGGGACATGCGGGACCAACGACAGGCAGTCCCGCAGGTTGACAGACCGCGTCCCAGCCGCGCATGCTTCCCGGAGGGCACCCGTCCTCAGCAGGTGGATCGGGGGGCGCGGGATGGGGGGCTGGCGGTGTCGGCGTGTCGCTTGTGTCAGGCAGATCGGCCATCTCGTCACACGCGGGAAGTATTTCCAGCAGCAACAGCAAGGCGACAAACCATGACACATACACGGTGGACAACCTGGTGGCTCGTCTCATCGGGGTGCTCCAGGCGGAACGGTCCCCCCGTCTTGGGCTCCGCTGAGAAGCTGAAGCAGCCTTTCTCGCTCTCGGCCATCCAGGCGCTCGAGCCCTCGAACTGTCTCGGACACTTCACCGTAGGTATCGATCGCGACCGAACGGGTTTCGGAGTCCCCTCCTCTTTGTAAAACGTCTGTAATTACGCAGCCGAGCGTTTCTACGCTACGCCGCAGGTAGTTCCACGACCCCCTGGCAAGGGTCTCGTCGAAGGCCCGTCGAGCGGCTTCCAAAGCCTCCGCGGGAAGAGACATCGCCAAGGCTGCAAGGGCTTGGTTGCAGCGAAAGTCTGGTAAGTCCGAGGTGGCCTGAGCTTGCTCTCCATAGCGAACGCTCGTGCGGGCGTGCTCCAACGCTTCTCGGTTCTTGCCCAACATGAGCTCTACCTCGGCCAGGTTGCCGTAGCCAATGGCCAGATGGTGAAGGTCTCCTTCCCGTTCCTTGAGCGGTAGGGCCTGCGCAAAGGCCTGGCTCGCTCGTTCCGTTTGCCCAGCAGCAAGCCGCACAACTGCCACGTTGTTGAGCGCCGCGGCCGCCGGTCCGGGGTCGACCGTCGGGTCAAGTGCCCGAAAAGCCTGGAGGTGACAGCGCTCTGCGCGCGTCCACTGGCGGCTGGCGTAGAAGCATGCACCGAGCTTGTCGAGAAGCATGGACACGGTGACAACGGACGCGGTGCCTTTCGGCAATTTTCTGGCTAGGCGAAGGCCCTCTCTTACAACCGTCTTGCAGGAGTCTCGGTCGCCGCGATGCCAGTGGATGCCTGCCAGCACAACATGCATGCTGGGCACCTCGCTCAAGACACCGGCGCGCGTCGCCCTAGAGATCGCCCTCTGCACGAGGGCAAGGGCTTCGTCGAGCTCTCCTCGAACCTTGTGCGCAAGACCAAGTCGCGCATCGATTCGCGCTTCCCATAGCTCACCTTCGACTGGCAAAGACTGTCCTACCGCGGCCCCATTCGCCCCTGGCGGCATTTGGTCTTTGGCCAGCGTATCTCCGGACCTTCGCTCCGTCCGCAAGACGCACCGTCGCGCGGCTTCGTAGGCATCTTTGGCCTCAGTGTGTCGTCCCATCCGCCGCAGGATATCCGCCCTGGAAACGTGAATTCTCACGCGGGTGTCCCATGGGCAGATTCGCAGGTCGGAAAGGGGAAGGGGATGCTCCACCAGGTCGCCACCTTCAGACGCCCTGTCGAGCAGCGTGCTCAGCTGGTCGTAGTAGCGAAGAGCCTCCACACTACGACCAAGCTGGGTCGCGTGGGTAGCTGCGTTCTGTAGCCTTTCCACTGCGTCTGCAAACCTGCCCGCGGCAAGTGCGTGCCGCGCGAGCAGCTCCGCATCGGCCCCACGCTCCGCGAGCCAAATCCCGGCCACGCCGTGGTATTGGCGTCGAATCTGGCTATTCAGCGTGTCATAAGCCACCTCCCGTAGAATTGGGTCCGCAAAAGTGTACTCTTGGTCTCCCTCCGGAGCAGCCTTTTCGCGCAACCGGAAGATCTGTCGTTCGCGAAGACGCCCGAGCACGAGCGCGGTCGGCCGCTGAGTGTCGACGGCCGAGGGGGTCTTGCCTACGTCCCGAAGCGAGGCCACCGCGCTGGCGGCGAAGCTCTGTCCGAATATGGCCGCCTGAGCTACCACCTCGCGCTCGACCGCATCAAGCCTGTCGAGGCGCGCCTGGGCGATACCGCGGACGGTAGATGGTACAGTCACATCCATGGTGCGGCCCGGCGTCGGCGCCCACCCACGTTCCCCGGCTTGGCTCAGCGCCCCTGTGTCCACCAGCAGGTGCAGCAGCTCTCGAAGTACTCTGGGGTTGCGCCCCGCCCTGGTCACAATCGGGGCCAACCACGGCTCATTCGCTTCCGCCCCTACCCTTAGGCAGTCGCGCGCGATGCTATCCATGTGACGTTGAGCCAGTGGGCCGAGCTCAATCCGAACGTGCGTGCTCTGGTCAAGACCTCGCGGAAGTCGCAGGTCGTCGAAGTCCGACCGCGCCGTCATGATCACCAAGACAGGAGCATTGGGCGCATGAGCAGGAAGGTCACGAAGCAAGGTGAGGCTTGCTTCGTCTGCGAAGTGCACATCGTCGCACAGGACAACAACGGGGGAGAGCCCACCAGCAAAGTCGAGAAGCCGAGCAACGGACGGGGCGATTCTGCTTCCTCCGGCTACACCGGTGTCTTCGCGGTCGACGGGCAAGGGCGAGGGGGCGAGCGTCCAACCCGATGCCAGCAGCGCAACGATGGGCTCCAATTCAGCGAGAGTCGGCGCCGACAAAGCCGTGGGTGCGCGGGCTTTGCTCGCACGCTTCGCGTATAGCCGCGCCCCGGCACGGAGCTTTCTGAGGATCGTCTCGGCGTTGTCCAGCGGCGTAAGCGCGAAGCGCGTTCGGAGCAGAGCAGCAACAAAGCTGTAGGGTGTGTTCCGAGCGAGCTGAGAGGCACGCGCGACAAGGATCAAGAAGGACTCTTGCCTACGCACAAGCTCATTCATCGTGTCGGCAAGAAGGCGTGTTCTACCCAGACCAGCGTCTCCGAGGACGGTCACAACCAAAGGGCGTCGCTCCAATACAACCGTCTCGATCGCCTCGACAATCTTACCCAAGTCGGGGGCCCGCCCAAACGTGCTGGTGGCCGCGCCGTAGAAGTCGGTTCGGGCCAACACGAAGCTTGGAGTGGGCGTTTCCCCCAACCGAAAGAGCGGTGCTTGGTCGTCAGCTGACCCCAGCGCATGAAGGTTGAATAGTCCCTCCACATGCCTTCTCACAACGTGACTCAGCACAACGCTTCCGGGAGGGGCACATGCTGCAATGCGATGGGCTTCGCGAAAAGTCTGCCCTAAAGGCGCGGCCTCTCTACGATCAGCACCCTCTAGGTCGCCAGTAAAGACGGTGCCCGTCTGAATCCCTACGCGAACGGAAAGGCGCAGTCGCCGAAAGGCCCGTTCGCCAAGCGCCGCCTGCACCGCCTTTTGTAAACGTGCAGCGACGAGAACCGCGCGCTCGGCATCGTTGTCAAGGGCGCTTGGAAAACCAAAAACACAATAGGCGCCTACCGCGGAGAACGTTACCAGATGCCCATCCAAAGCTTCCACCGCAGACGAGATGGCGTTGAAACATGGCTCGGCGATCGCGCGCATGTCGTCCGCCGGCAATGAAGCACGCAGCACGTCCAGGCCTGTAACCTCCACAAAAAGCGCAGTGCAAAGCCGATTTTCACCGCCCTTCGGTGTTGTCCGTCGCTTGCCGCTCGGAGCTGCTCCTTGCGAGCGTGGCTCCGCAACCTGGCCACCTTGCTTCATCAAAAACGAGTCATCAAAGGCCCGCTGGAGCTGATCCATGGAAGCGTAGCGGTTCCTGGGGTGTACGGCGAGCGCGCCCGCGAGCGCCGCTTCCTGCGCGGCGCTGGCATGAACCCCGCGCAACGCGAAGGTCGGACGCCGTTGGTCGTCCACAGCGGCGAGCGCTAGGTCAACGACGTTCTCGCCAGCGAGACCATGTCGTCCGGATACAAGCTCCAAATAGACCAGCGCGAGGGCAAAAACATCTGTCCAGGGGCCTGTAGCTCCAAGATCCGGACTGAATTGCTCGGGCGCTGCGTACCGGGGAGAACAGGGCGAGCGGCGACCCTCGGTCTCGAACAGCGCCTGGGTATACGACAGGTGCGTCGCCAAGACCTTGGCAATCCCAAAGTCGACGACCTTCATCGTTTCTCGACCCTGAATTTCGGCCAGAAACAAGTTTGCGGGTTTGACGTCCCTGTGTGCAATACCGCGCTCATGCGCGAGCGCTAGCGCAGCAACCGCCGGCGCCAGCAACGTCCAGGCTTCGGTGAGCGAAAACGGCGGGTGTCCGTCGGCGCGGCGGGCATCGAGTAGCTGGTGGAGCGACCGGCCTTGCAGCCACTCCATGACAATGTAGGGTGTCAAGATGCCACGGGGCGACAGCGCGGAGTCAAAGTCGTAAACCTGAATCACCCCGGTCGTGACCCGCGACAGCTCGAACAGGTGGCCCGCCTCGGCCTTGAAACCGCGCACCAGCTCTTCCCGGTCACTTTGCTGCAAAATCTCAGGGATCTTCAGGCACTTGATGGCGACGGGCTTTTGTAGTCCACGGTGGTATCCGCGGTAGACAACACCGTAGGCCCCCTCGCCGACCGGCCCCTCGACCGCCAGCCTTTCTCCAATCACGGCACCAGACCAGCCAAATGGATCTTGCATACCCAATAACCCTGCACTGTCATGAAACCTATCAAGAAGCGCGAGGAACAGCGAGCATCATGGTGCCTTGAGCAATTGCGCAAGCAGCGGTAGGAGTGGGCCAAGCTCCGTACGACACTCACCCATCGCCTGTTCGATGGCCTGGCGATTGCCAATATCACCATGGACGCCGTAGTCATGGGCCTTTTCGTTTGCGCGCGCCTTCGTCAAGTGCATGCGCCGACCTACCGCAGCCCAACTTGTTGACCGCTGCGCTGCCGCCAGAAAGAGCAGGCGCCCGATCAAGCGGCCTACGTCCGACAGGTCGAAATCGAGGTTTTCCAGATCGGGCGGGTCGGCTACCTCGTTGTTCGCGCGGAGCACGCCTTCTGTAAGAGCGCGCGTCCAGGTGTCTGCGACAGAACGACCCTGACCGCGAAACATGAGGTAGCGCTTGATAACGTTGTTCAGGTCTCGGACCGACCCCTTCCATGAGACGCGACCTGCAAGCTCGGCGAGCTCCTCAACCTCGTCGCTCGACAGCGAGGACGAGAAGGCCGCCACCGACGACTTGGCAAGGGTTCTGGCGATCGCCGTCGAATCAACTCCGTCGAGGGGTGGTATTTCGATGACGACCGTGGCCATCCGATGAAATAGGTCCTCGCGAAAGGTCCCTTCGTTCATCTTGGCTTGCAAGTCCCGATTGGTTGCGGCAATGACCCGAACGTCCGCATCCCTGTGCATTGCCCCGCCCACGTTGGCGTAGTTTCCACTCGAAAGAAATGTTAGGAGCTTAGCCTGGTTTTCCAGGGAGAGCTCGCCCACTTCGTCCAAGAACAGCGTGCCGCCTTTGGCTAGCGACACGAATCCGCGCCTATCGACGGCGGAAGTATAGGCCCCTTTGGTACTGCCAAAAAGCTCGCTTTCGAACAACGAATTTTGGATAGCCGCGCAATTGAGCTGGATAAAGGGCTTGCCGGCGCGCCCGCTGTGACGATGGATGTCCTCGACCAGCACTTCCTTTCCGATACCGTGAGGACCAAGAACGAGCACGGGGTAGTTGGTGGGGGCAACTTGCTGTGCCAACCGAAGCGCCGCTTTCCGCTCCGGCGACTTGGCAAGGAAGCGCCAATCCGTTGCGGGGGCCTCGGTTTCCAGGTTGTACTCGTTGACGATGTCACGCACCCGCGGTACGATGCCAGCCACGACAGTCCCCTGAAAAACGAGAACGATGCTTCCCCCGTCCCGGATAGGAAACACCTGACTACCCTGGGGTCTTCGCCTTGTTTCCGAGCCATCCGCGGCATTGAGAAGGACATCGCATTGCGTGCCGCGCAGGGCCTCTTTCAAGCGGCGCAGCAGCTCGTTGGGTGACCTCGGTGCGGCGCCGGTATGGTCTGTGGGACGAGCGGCGCCTAGCCGGATTTGCAGCTCTTCACCCAAGACCGCCCTCGTTTCGAACGGCTGACGAACGTGCTCTCCGATGGGAAGGAGCGTGCCGTTCTTGCTGCCCAGGTCCTCGATGCTTACAGCCCCATCCTCCACGTGGAGAAGGGCGTGCGGACGCGAGACCAACGAGCACGGCACCTGAACTTCGAGAATGCCTGGCTTGGGGCTGAAACAGACAATCTCATTGGTCTGCTCGTCAGCTCTCCGAATGAGAATGTCTCCTGAGAGCGGTAGCTCAATTTGCAGCTCCGAGGCCGCCCGGCCCAACATTTCTAGGAACAGCAACCTTTGCATGACTCCTCCTCATGGTGCATTCGGAACGTCTGGTCCGTTCACCGGGCTGCCTGACCCCCATCGTTTACACTCGTCCATTACCACGTCGTTCTTCGTACACACGACGTCTTCGACCGTCAGCGAGGCGGCCTTGACCGCGCCATCTAACGCGAGGTCCTCTATCCGTATGTCGAGGGCGTCGTCTGCCAAGGTCGTGCGGACCAGTTTCACATCGCAACCCCAAGCGGCGAGCCCAGCCCCCTTGCTGGTGGCAAGGAGCGAGGCTGTCACCGTAGCAGCGCAAGCATCCTCCGTGTGGAAATAATTCGAAACCACCAACACGGCGTCTCCCAGGGCAGCATTCGTGTCGACGCCGGTGTCCACTACCGCAGTGCGATCAACGGTAACGTCGGATACCGTAGCAAAAATCCCTGCGGAACGATTCCGTTCCAGAAGGGATCCGTTCACGCGCAAGGTCGATGCGCTTCCGCTTTGCAGGCCACTCCCGGCCCAAACGCCGAATCCACCGAGCGAGCTAGCTTCTTCAAGCAAGGTATCGGAGACCGCGGAAGAAGCAACGTGGAGAGCTGCAGAAGCACCAAAGACCGCGGCCCCGGCGGTATGGTTTGCCGAAATGAGCGAGCGCGAAATGGTAAGGGTAAACTGCGGATCACCCGGAGCGCTCGGCGCGTCGAGCCCAAACAAGACAACGCCAACACCGCTCTCCCTGTCCGAGACACGCGGAAGGGTGTCGCGGACCGTGCTGGCGTCGATGGTTGCGCTGGACTCGACCACGTAGATGCCTGCGGAACGATTAAGCTCAACTAGACTTCGAGAAATTTCCGTGAAGGAGGAGGGTTGGGTCGTGTCCGCCCGGCCGACGAAGACACCCATGCCATTTTCGGCGTCCTTGTTGGAACGGGTGCCTCGAACCACGCTTGCCTGGAGGCTAAGGGTGGACCCATCCCAGACACTGATACCTGCGTCGCAGACGTTTTCGATTAGAGAGCTGGTGATCACGGCCTGGTCGTCTCCGGCCAGGTTGACGCCATCCACGCAGAAAGAGGGGTCGGTATCCCTGACGACGGTTGTTGTCACGTCAATGCGCGACTGCCGGGCGGTGATGCCACCTCCCTGCGTGTCGTCGACGACACTGTCGTCGATGGATGCGGTCGCCCCGTCTACCCACAGACCGAAGGCGTTGTAGCCGTCGGGGGCCTTGGTTGCACGAATTACCGTGGAGGCAATGGCAACGTGCCCACCGGGCTCGACCCTTACACCGCGGAGCTCATTGTCCGCGACATAGCTTTGGCGGAGGGAGATGGACGCCGAGCCAAAGGTAGTAACACCGGCGTTTCCAAAGTTGTCTGACGTGTCGAACCGTGTGCCCCGAATGACACTGTCAGAGATATCGACGGGCATGCCCTGGACGTAGATGCCCGCGCTGAAGTTGTCTTCGACCACGGAGTGCTCGACGCTCCCGGTAGCGGGTTGGCCGGCATCCTCGGCGGCGAAGTCGATTCCGATGCCGCTACCGTCGTTTCCAAGGGAAAGCGCTGTGCTGCGCACCGTGGTGCTCTCGACGCGCACATCAATGCTGCCCCCTGAAGAGGCGCGGAACGCAAATACGCCAATGTAGGTCGCATCTTCGACGAGCGAGTCTTTGAGCGTCGCACCGATAGGATTGTTGGTATTATGGCTTTCCAGAGAAATGCCAAAGGAGGCGGTGTCATGAACCCAAATCTGACTGAAGGTCAGATTTTCGCTCGCGGTTACGACGACGCCCGCATGCGATCCCCTAATCGCTAGCCTGTGTAGCTCCGTTCCGTCGGAGCCACTGTGAATCCAAATGGCCGGGATACTATCAGACGGCCCGACGACTTCGACCGAGGCAGGGCATACCCCCCAAAGGCGAACGAGCTTGTCGTCAATGTCGAGCGCCTCCGCGTAGGTGCCCTTGGCGATCGCGACGAGGTCGCCGCTCGTGGCAAAGGTGATGGCGGCCTGAATCGTCTTGAACGGCTGAACCGTAGTGCCGTCCGCAACCAAGTCGTCTCCAACAGCTCCGCTCACATACACTGTCTTGCCGCGCTCGACCGGAATACCGGCCCAGGGGTCCCCATCAGCGGCGGGGCAGGAGGCGACAGGCCTGCAAGTGGTCTCACCAGGAAGAGCCATCGACCCCTTGGCGCAGCGTCTTACGGGAAGCACGGGGACGCAGTCCGATCGGCCCCCTGGAACAAATCCTGGTGCACATTCTCCCGGAGGAACGCCTGCGGGGCGGCACCCCTCGCCATCTTGTATTTCTCCTGGCGCACAAGGGGACGGGTCGGCAGGCAGACCCGCCGGCTCACACCAGCCGCGGGTGTTCAAGCTCCTGCCCGCTTCGCAGACGTCCATGATGGGAGGTTGGGGGGACGACGTGCTTGTGCCAGCCGGTCGAGGTGCCAGTTCTTCCGACGAGCCGCACGACACAGCTCCAAGAATCAATGCCAGAACGCGAGCCACGGCGCCTGCCCATGTCACGGACCACCTACCGGGACTTGGGACTCCAGAACGGGCACCAGCTCCGAGGTGGAGACATCCTTGACATAATTGGGGTTGAGCGAGCTGAGCGCCGCCGGGAGGCTCGGGTCGGGCTGAATTTGAACGACGATCCCGTGTGTGGAGCTGTCTTCATCACCACCCATGAGCGTCACGTTGGTCATCAAGCTCCCCGTGGGGAGCTCACCGTGCACAAGCACGCTGGGCCGGGAAGGTCCCGTGGGCACGGCGCCGTCGCCGCGGTCACGCCCATTGCCGTCGAGAGTAATTTTGTCGAAGGTCGCCTGCACTCCCCCCTTCCAGAACAAGCCGTCGCCTACTTCGGACGTACCCGCAATGCCGTTCGCCAGCACCGCCACTGTGTCCAGCTTGGTGTCTCGGACCTCCAGGATTTGGACGACAATGCCGTGGGACTCTTCCGGGTTCAGCTCGTCCCTCGCGAGGGCGAGCCCGACCACCCAGTTTCCCACGGCGTGGACGTTGGTGAGCTTGACTGGGGTCGAACCGTCCGCTTTCAGATTTTGAACCCAGATCCCGCCTCTTTCGTTGTTTGTGACATCCA
>CAYLJT010000042.1:0-19427 GCA_964383995.1 uncultured Polyangiaceae bacterium | reverse complement strand
TTCGCCGCCGACGCGAGTGCGAGGCGTGCGCGCGCCGTTTCACGACCTACGAGCGCATCGAGGATGTGCTGCCGACGGTCGTGAAGCGCGATGGTCGGCGCGAGGCGTTCGATCGCCAAAAGCTCGTGCGCGGTCTGCGCATCGCGTGCAACAAGCGGCCCGTTTCCATCGACCGCATTGATGCCGTCGCCGACGCCATCGAGAAGGAAGTTCAGGATCAGGATCGACGCGAAGTGCGCTCGACCGATCTCGGCGAGCGGGTGATGGTCCATTTGCGCGACGTCGACGAGGTCGCGTACGTGCGTTTTGCCAGCGTTTACCGCTCTTTTCGCGACATCGACGAGTTCTTGGCCGAGCTCGGCAAGCTCGCCAAGGCGCGGGATCGCTGAGCGCCGCGCGGCTTTGTTTCCCGAATCTTCCCGATTAGGCTCCGCCATCCCTCGACCCGACACCTACCCATGACCTCTTCGCAGAAGGACCAGGATGTCGCGATGATGCAGCGCGCGCTCGACGAAGCGCGGCACGCGAATCCGTCGCCCAATCCCGCGGTAGGCGCCGTCGTCGTCGCCCCGGACGGCCAGATCCTGGCGCTCGGTCACCACGTCCGCGCGGGGGAAGAGCACGCGGAGGTTGTGGCTCTCGCGGCGGCCGGGGAGGCCGCGCGCGGTGCGACCCTCTACGTCACGCTCGAGCCGTGCAATCACCACGGCCGTACGCCGCCCTGCGTCGACGCGATCATCGAAGCAGGGCTCTCGCGCGTGGTGATCGGTTGCTTGGATCCCAATCCGACGGTGCCTGGCGGCGGTGCAAGACGTCTTCAGGATGCGGGAATCGAGGTCGAGATCGGGGCGCTCAACAACGAGGCGCGGGACCTCATCGCGGCTTGGGCCAAGCACATCACGACCGGTCTCCCGCACGTGGCGCTCAAGCTCGCGCTGTCCCTCGACGGACGCATCGCGACGCGCACAGGCGCCTCGAAGTGGGTGACGGGGCCCGAGGCGCGCAGCAAGGTGCAAGAGCTCCGCGCGCAGCGCGACGCCGTGGCGGTCGGCATCGGCACCGCGTTGTCCGATGATCCGCGCCTGACGGTCCGCGACACGAGCCTCCTGCTCTCGGGAAAGGCGCCATTGCGGGTCATCTTCGACACGAACTTGCGCATCCCGATCGGCAGCCGCGTGGTCGAAACCGCGCGCGAGACGCACACCTGGGTGATCGCGGGGCCCGAGGCGCCCGAGGCCGAGGAGGCCGCGTTGGTCGATGCGGGCGTGACCGTGCTGCGCGTCCCCGTCACGGCGGAAGGCCGGGTGGACGTGCGGGCGGCGCTACGCGCATTGGGCGAGAGCGGCGTGGCGTCGTTGCTCGTGGAGGGTGGTGCCGAGCTCGCCGGGAGCCTCCTCGCCGCGCGCCTGGCCGACGAGCTCCACGCGTTCATCGCGCCCGTTTTGCTCGGCCCGCGCGGGCGTCCCGGGGCCGTGGATTGGGCAGGCCCCGACACCCCCGTCGATGCTCCGCGCATCGTCGACCCCGTGTGGGAGCTGTGCGGCTCTGACGCGTACGTGCACGGAAAGCTGCTGTTTCCGAGCAAGGTCTGAGCGCTCCAAACGACCCCATCTCGCGCGGCAAATCGTTTGAGGTCAAACGATTGCGGCTACTCGATGTCGACCTTGGCCGTCATCGTGCAGCGGATGCCGCCCTCGGGGAACGGCCCGAAGCTCGGGTTGACCCGACCCGTCCACTCCAGTCGAATCGTGTCTGATGTCTTGAAGAGGGGGCGAAGGTCGCCGCCGTAGACGATGTCGAGGCCCACGGGTCGCTGCCCCGGAGGAAACGAGGTTTCGTGCACCACCAAGGTGCGCTCCGTGTCGGTGACCGCCTCGCCATTGAGCTCCGCGAAGAACGAAAGGTCGGACGCTTGCGAAGGATCTTCCACGTCGAGCCGCACGCTCACCAGCGTCGCGCGGCTAGCGTCGCTGGTGTCGGCGCCGATCGTGATCTCGGTCCAGCCGTAGAAGGTGCCGTCCGAGCGCGGGATCACCGGGAAACTGCCGTCGGCCTCCTGTTCGCCCGCGAGCCCGGCGCACCCGAAGGAGCAGGCAGCGAGAAGCGTGACGAGCAACGACCCAAGCGCGACCCGGCGTTTGCAAGAAGCCATGCCGACAATCTAGCACGCGCGTGCGAGGTGTCAGGTGGAGGCTTCCACCGCGCGTTTTTGCATCTTCCGATGCACGATGCGCTTTTTGAGCATGCCCATGCGGTCGATCATCAAGAGCCCATCGAGGTGATCCATCTCGTGCTGAATGGCCACCGCGAGGAGACCGTCGGCGGCGAGCTCGAAGGGCTTTCCGTCGCGATCGAGAGCGCGGACGCGCACCCTGGCGGCGCGCTTGATGTCCTCGTTGACCCCCGGGAAAGAAAGGCAGCCCTCGGGACCAACCTCCTCGCCGTCCTTCGACAGGATATCGGGATTCACGAAGATTATTAGGTTCGAGGGCTCGTCTTCGGCGGCGATATCGATGATAAAAATGCGGTAAGGCTCGCCGATTTGATTCGCCGCGAGGCCGACGCCCGGGGCCGCGTACATGGTCTCGGCCATGTCATCGATGAGCTTTTGGATGCGGGGCTCGACGGTGTTGACCGGCGCCGCCTTCTGTCGCAGCCGCGGGTCCGGGTAGTGGAGGATGTTGCGAATCGCCATGGATCTCGTGTCAGGATGCGGGCCTGGCGTGGCGCGTCAAGGGGCCGCGCGTCTTTCAGCGCGTGGGGCTGCGTTTGAAGATGGCCGCGTCAACGAGAATCCCGCGGGTTGTGAGATCTTCGATGATGCGGGGGATGTAACCCGTCGCGTAGAAGCTCCCCTCCAAGGCGCCGCCCGCGGCCGTGCGCTCCACCGCGAAGGTCATGATGTCTCGGACCGAAATAGCCTGATTTTCGACCGCGAGCTCGGCCACGCGCATGACGCGGTGACGGCCGTCGCGCAGCCGTGCGATCTCGATCACAAGGTCAAACGCGCTTGCTAGCCACTCGCGCGTGGTCTCGACGGTGAGGCCCGGCCGCGTGGCCGCGATATCCGCCGGAAGCCGCGCCATCGCGTGACGAAGCGATGGCGATCGGGCTGCCGCCACAACGCCGTCGATGCCGTCCCCGATGGCGTCGACCACCTCGGCCGCGAGACGGCCCGCGAAGGAGCCGACGACCACGCGGTCGGGGTGCGCGCGTGTTGCTGCGGCGAGGGCGCGCGCACCGTCGGCGCTGTCGTCGACCAGGATCGAGACCGTGTGCGGTTGGCTCAGCACGAGCTCGTCGTCTTCTTGCAGAAGCACGATGCGGTCGTCGATGGTGCCGGCGCCCGCGAGCGCGCCCAACAACTGTGTTCCGCCGGCGCCGAGCCCGCCGACGACGAGGATGTTCGCGCGTCCTGCCACGCAGCTCGCCAAGAGCGTTGCCATGGCCCGCGAAATGGTCCCGCTGCGAACCAGGTCGTCGAGGGAGGAGTCGGCTCGCTGCGGCTTGCGCAGCACCACCATGTGCCCGTGGGTGGCGGCAGGCGGACGCACCGCGTAGAGGCGAACGCCTCGCGGCAAGCGGCGCTCGACGAAGGTTTCGTCGTCGCCGAGGGGGCGTCCCGCGATCAGGCACATGCGAGCCAGCACGCGTCCCACCGCGTCTTCCGAGCTGAACACGATGTTTGTCGCCGCGTTGCGCCGGTCGTTCATCGACACGACGTAGTCGTGACGAACCACCTGCACCTCGCTCACATCTTCGTCGTCGAGCTGGGGCCCCAGCGGACCGAGCTCCAGAAGCTCGCGGCGCGCATCGATGAGCAGCCCCGACGGATCCGACTCGGCGGCGATGTCGCCCGACGCTTTCAGCGTGGTCAACAGCTCGTTCAGCGCCCGGTCGCAGCGTTGGGTGAGCTCGTCGGTGGCGATCGCACCGCGCAAGAGCGGCGCGAGCTCGGGCCGCTGGAGGGCGCGCTCGACCAGCGTTGCGAGGCCCGATCGGCCTCCTGCGAGCAAAGCGGGGCCGGGGGTGGGCGGCTCGGGGCGCACCGGCGGCGGAATCGCGCGTCGCCCCGGCGTGGAGGGGCCGGTTGGAATCGAAGGCGAGCCCGCCTGGGGCGCTTGGGGTACTACGGGGCGCCCGACGGCGGGCATCGCCGGCCGCGAAGCGATTCGTGGGGCGGAAGGCACGCGCGGGGGCCCGGGGACGGCGTACATAGGCGCCGACTCGTCCGGATCGTGCTCCAGCGGAAAGTGACTGATCAGCTCGTGCGCGGGGCGCTGCGCGGTCGCCTCGATCCTGGGGCCCGAGCTCGCGGCCCGCGCCGCGTCGGGGCTGGACGGCTCTCCCGTGTCCACCGGCGCCTCGGAAGGAGCGCCGCTTTCTTCAGCCGGCCGGCTGGACGCGCTGGCCCCCAACCCCGGATCGGGATCGATCCGCAGAATGAAGTCCCCAATGTAAATCTTGTCGCCCTCGCGAACGATGGTCGCTTGGGTGATTTTGCGCCCGTTGACGTAGGTGCCGTTGGTGCTCTTGAGATCGGTGACGATGAATCGACCGTCGCGATAGAGCAGGCGTGCGTGCCGTTTCGAGACGTTGCCCTTGGGCAACATCAGCTCGTTGCCCTGAACGCGACCGACGCTTATCTCGGTTCGTTCATAGTGCTCACGGCGCTCCGCGCCTCCCTTCTCACTTACGATGATGGAGAACATGCGCGGTCAGGCACCCTCCGGCGTCAGGATCACGGATCGGGAGGTTACGGATCCTCGGGCCGGCGGGCAAGCAAGTGCCCAAAAAGAAAGGCGCTCGGGGACCGTTACACGCGGGGGGCCCGGCGGTCGCGCACGTCGACGGCCACCAAGTGAAGCATTTCGCCGGAAACGGCCATCACGTCTTCTTCGCTGAGTCCGCTGCTGCGCAGTTCGCGGTAGATGGTCTTGGCCAGGATTCGCAGCGCGCGGCTGTCTCGGGAGGCGCCCGAAGCCAGCTCGCGGCGGGATGACGATGGTGCTTCGGTGACTTCAACTTCCGACGGCAATGCCATGGGCAACCTTACAAGCGACTTCTGTGCCGTCAGGAATCCGTCGGAAACGCGTCGAAAGTCAGCGTGGTGCGAAATGGTTTGCGCACATTCCCGCGTTTCCCGCGACGCGTCTTACGCGTTTCGATTTTGCTGGCGTGCTGTTTCAATGTTGAAATGAACATCGGGCAAATCGGCGAAAAGCCTTGACCCCCATAGGGCGCCTTGGATATTCTTCAAGGGCTCGGGAGGGGCGCGCCGAAAGGTCACCCCGCAGCAGAAGCTTGGGCCAGGCGCGTCGGCGACGGCGCTCCCGCTCAAGAAGGTGGCGTCCGGCCCGGGCTCGCAGCTCGTGGAGGTAATCATGGTTGTAGGCAAAGTGAAGTGGTTCAACGACGAGAAGGGCTGGGGGTTCATCAAGCAGGACACGGGCCCCGACGTCTTCGTTCACTACTCGCAAATCAACGGCGACGGCCGTCGGCGGCTGTTCGAAAACGAGACCGTGGAATTTGAGGTAAAAGAAGGCCCCAAGGGCCTCCAGGCCGTGAACGTTACGCGCCTCGCGGGCGCTGCCTGATCCTCGCTCTCGCCCGCCCATGAGCCCCAGGGCCGCTCGACTCGGCCGAGGGTTCCCATCACCACCCACGCTCCAAAAGACCGCGCCTCGCGAGGTTGGGCAACCAACCCACGGGGCGCCTCTATTTCGCGAGCTTTCGCGCTCGCGTGTCCTCGGGCGCGTCGTACCAACCCGGGTCGTCGTAGCTCGCGATGTTGTCCCGAACCTTCACGACCGTGAACATGCCTCCCATTTCGACAGGGCCGAACTTGGCGGTGCCGGCCATCATCGGCAACGTGTTCTTGGGGCGGCCCATTTCCATCATGCCGCCCATGCCCGTCTCGCCCATGGCCATGTAGCCCGGCAATATGGCCCGCACGCGCTCCTCGACGCCTTTTTGACTGACGCCGACGAGGTTGGGGACGTGGTGGCCCATGGCGTTCATGGTGTGGTGGGACTTGTGGCAATGAAGCGCCCAGTCACCGGGGGCGTCGGCCACGAACTCGAAATCGCGGCTCGTTCCGACGGGGACGTTGACCGTCGTCTCGCGGAAGCGGGCCGAGGGGGGGATGCGCCCGGCTTCGGTTCCCGTGACCTCGAATGTGAAGCCGTGGATGTGGATGGGATGGCTGTCCATCGTCAAGTTGCCCAGGCGGATGCGGACGCGCTGGCCGGTGCGCACGACGAGGGGGGCGGTGCCGGGCCAGGCGCGAGCGTTGAAGGTGAAGGTGTTGAAGTCCAGCATGATAACGGGATTAGGCGTTGCCGTACCTGGCTCTATCGCCCATTCGTTCAAGAAGATCGCGAAGTCTCGATCGACCTTCGGTTTTTCGGGCTTTTTGGGGTGGATGATGAGAAAACCCGCCATTCCTAGGGCGATTTGCACCATTTCGTCGGAGTGCGGGTGGTACATCAGCGTGCCGTGTTGTCGGATGGGAAACTCGTAAACGTAGGTTTCGCCCGGCTCGATGTGGGGCTGGGTCAGGCCGCCGACGCCGTCCATGCCGTTGGGGAGCAGCATCCCGTGCCAATGCATCGCTGTGCGCTCCGGGAGCCGGTTTTCCACGAGGATTCGCACGCGGTCGCCCTCCACGACCTCGATCATCGGGCCTGGAACCGAGCCGTTGTAGCCCCAACAGTTGACGACCATGCCAGGGGCAAACTCGCGTTTTACCGGCTCGGCGATCAGATGAAAGACCTTGACGCCGTTGTCGAGGACGTACGGGAGCTTGACCCCGTTCGGCATTTCCACGGGTACGTAGGAGCCGTCGCTGGGGGTGCTGGCCACCGGGGTCGTCGAGGGGGCAGGGGGCTCGGCTTGGGCCCGTCGGGGCGCCAGAAGGGAGGCGCCTGCGGCCAGCAAAGATGCTCCGGAAAGCATGGCCTCTCGGCGAGTTAAAGCAACTTTCTTCATGTTTTACCTGCGAGGAATGGAAGCGGCCGAAAAAGTCCTCGACTCGGGATCGAGGCGGCGGGAGCCGATGTGGGCAACGGCCCCCTCGGAGTCGATCTCGTAGAGGTTGAAGCCGGCCATCTTGTCGGCCTTGTCGTGAATGAGAGACGCGCTCGTCGCGCCGACCGCGTCGATGGCACCGCGGTTCGTGGGCAGTTGGCGGTGGACCCGCACATGGAGATGCCCGTGCAGCAAGAGCCCGCGCTCAACCTCCGACAGCGCGCGGCCCTCCGCGTTGGCGTCGAGCAGCCCTTCGAAGAGTCGCTTCGCGTAGGTTGGGGGATTGTGCCAGGGGTGGTGCTGGAGAATCACCGGGGTGCGGCGAGCGACCTCGGGGTGGGCGAGCACCTTGTCGAGGGCGCTGAGCTGACGTTTGCCAAGGGAGCCGGAGGCGACGAGGGGGGGCCGCGGTCGGGCCGTGCTGAGGCCGATGAAGGCCACCGGGCCCCGCAAGCGCACGAAGGGAAAGATGCCAAAGCCCTCGCCGTCCACCAGATCGGGGAGGTCGGAGGTCATGAAAGGCGCGAGATATTGCGTGAACCGGCGCGAGCGGAAGGAACCGGCGGTGTAGGCGTCGTGATTGCCTGGGACGATGGACACGCGATCGGGCGGGAGGCCGAGGTCGTCATCGAGGAAGGCCCGCACCAGGGCAAACTCGGCTTCGAGCGCGAGATTGGAGACGTCCCCCGTGATCACGACGTGCTCGACGTTCATCTCGCGGATGGCGTGGGCGGCGGCCCGCGCAGCCCACGGCCGATGGGCAGCGCCTCGGTGCAGTCGCAGGTTGATGTAGCCGGTGAGGCGCTTGTTGAGCAGTCGGAAGGGCACCGCACCTTCGAGCGCTAGGAGGTGCAGGTCGGAGAGGTGGGCGATGCGCACGGGTCCACCTTAGCGCAACGACTCGCGCGCGGCGCTTGCGTTCATCGGGCGTCGCGGGCGCAGCGAAAACCGCGGGTGGGTGAGCGGGAGCTGGGGGGAGCGCGTTTGCGTGCGCTGGAGCGCTGCATGGGCTCGGACTCGAGGTAGCTGCCCCCGCGAACGACGCGAAAATCGCCCTGGTCGGGGCCCCTGGGGTTCATCACGTCGGCGGCCGGATACGCGGGGGAAAAGTAGTCGAAAACCCATTCTTCCACGTTGCCCGCGAGATCGTCGATGCCATCGGGGGTGCGCCCGGCGGGGAACGACCCCACCGGGGCGAGCTCCAGGAAGCCGTCGCCGTCATCGAGGGCCGCCCAGTCGTAGCCCACAAAAAACGGCAGGGCGTAGCGGCCGTGATTGAGCCGGTAGGGATCGTAAACGCGGCCCCACGGAAAGGGGCGGCTCTCGCGCCCGCGCGCCGCCTTCTCCCACTCGGCTTCGGTCGGCAGGCGCCCCCCGGCCCAATGGCAAAAATCCGAGGCTTCTCGATGGGTTACAAGGACGATGGGGTAATCGGGTCGGTCGAAGCGGCGGGAGCCATTTTCGAGCGGCGGCCGGCTGCAAACGCCCGCCGAGACGCAGCGTTCGTAGCGCTCCACGGTCACTTCCGTGCGATCGAGCCAGTAGGCGTCGAGGCCCACGTTGTGGGTGGGGTGCTCGACGGAAAACAGGTCCATGTCGCACAGACCGCCGTCGGGCTGGCGTTCACATGTTTGCAGGGCCGAAACCACGCCGACCGAATCGGCGCCCATGACGAAGGTGCCGGCGGGGATCAGCACGCTCTCGGGGCCGGGCGTACGGACCGTGACGATGCCACCGTCGCTACGCAACCCGGGTCCGAGGTTGGTCTGCGCGCGCGTCGGTGATGTAAGGCAAAATACAGCGTTGAGGGCGAGCAACCGACCAAACAAGCGCACGCTCTTCAAGCTAGTGCATCCCCGGGCTCGAATCGATGCGCGAACGAAATTCAGCGAGGGCATGGAGGGCCCAGCGAGCCTGGCTCTCGCTGCCCAACGCGGAGCGTTGCCCGCGGTGATTTTCTTCAGGGCAGGCAGCGGGCGGTTTCGGCGGCGGAGACGGAGGCCAAGCACGAGGACGTCCAGGCGATGGTGCCTGTCGTGTCGCGCGCAATGACCTTCGCACCGTAGAAGCCGGGATCGAGCGGCGCGAAGCGCACCTCGTCGGTGCATGCGCGGACACCGCTCAGAAAGAGGCCCGGGACGGTGACGCCGTAGGCTTGGACCTCGAAGGTGTCGACGCCGTCTCCGCACGTGGGGCCGCCGGCCGGCGTTACGTCGTCCACCGCGAAGTTGATGGCACCCTTTGAGCTCAAACTATCGCAGCTCGCCGTCACGGTTTGACCGGCTTTCGCTACCGCAACGCAGTGGGCCACCCACGCGGTGCCGTCGATCGTGGCCTGGAGCGTGAACCCGTAGGCAGTGTCGGCGACGAGCGTGCCGCTGAACTCGGCCTGTTGTTCGCACGTCGCCGTGAAGGCGGGCAGTGCTGGATCGACCGGAGCTACGGAGACCTCGCCAACTTGTTCGCAGCTCAGCGCCCCGAGCGCCCGCGTGATGTCCACGACGATGGCCGGCTCTTGCGGGGTTTCGTTGTCCACGAGCGGGGTGCAGCCGCCGATGGTCTCCTCGGAGTACTGCACGGCAGCGGTCGGTGTCTCGCACGAGCTCTTCCAACGGGGCGTGACCACCACGTCGGGGCTCGACGCCTCTTGCATTTGCCGCGCACCGGACGAGTTGCCGGCCAAAGGCGCGAGATCGGACGCTGGAACGTCGTAGCCGTCGACCTCAGCCACGTAGACGTGACCGTCGATCACATAGCGAAAGAGAGCGACCGTCGAGCAGCGGATGGGCGGCGTCGAGGGCAGGGTGAAAGGCGCGTCAGGGTCGGTCACGTCGGTGATCGTCGCGACGTAGGATTGCATCGCCCCGGGGCCTTCGGAGCACGGCACGTCGCCCAAGAAGGCCAGCGGATCCACCGAGATCGCGGTCACCACCGCCACGATGCCGGTGCCGCTCGAATCGTCGGTGCAGCCGGCTTGTGCGAGCGCGGCGCCCACGGCGAACACGAGGCCAAGGCTTGAGGAGAGGGTCGACGGCATGGCTCTTCGTATCACGACGTCGCCGTGGTGGCGGGGGGAAGGGTGGCTTGCAGGTCCCGCGCGAAGCGGGCTTCGTAGCTCGTCAAGAGCTCTTCGACGCGCTCGTAGCTCGGGGCGCGGACGATGAGGCCCACGTGGAATGGGTTGTCGGTCATGCGCCAGACGATCTCGGGGTCGTCGTAGGCGCGCGTGTCGGGGACCTCTTCGCGCGCGAGGGACACGATGAGCCCCGCGTAGTCGGCGCGGCGTCCTTCGGTCGAAAGCGTGAAGGTGCCTTCGTCTTGCGCAAGCTCGATGCGCGCCCATTCGCCCCACAAGTTGATGCCGCTCGACGCCTCCACGAGGTCGGAGATGTGCACGCCGCCCACGCGCGCCGCAGTTTCGAGGAAGTAGAGGCGCCCGTCTTCGCGACCTCGGATGTACTCGGTGTGCGTTACGCCGCGCACGTAGCCGAGCTGATCGACGAGGCGCTGGTGCAGGTCGAGCACCTCCGCTTCGAGCGCGCTGCCGCGGGGGACCGTGCGCGTCGCAAAGATGCCGCCCTGGCTCCACACCTCCAAGAGCGGTCGTCGATATTGATGAACCTCGGCAAATTGCACTTTGCGATCCCACACGATCGAGTCCACGTGCAGCACATCGCCCGGGATCATGCGCTCGATCAGGTGGTGCGATTGCTTGTCCCCGAGGGCATGGATGAGCTTCCAGCCTTCTTCGGCGTTGGCGATTTTTTGGATGCCGATCGACGACGCTTCGGAGCGGGGCTTGAGCAGCCAGGGGGCGGGTACCGTGCGGAAAAACTCGGCGATCTTTTCGTGGTTGAGCACGTGCACGAACTCGGGCACGGCGATCCCGCGGTCCTTCGCGCGGGCGCGCATGGCGAGCTTGTCGCGGAAATAGCGGGCGGTGGACTCGCCCATGCCCGGCACGCGCAGGTGCTCGCGGAGGTGGGCCGCGGTCTCGACGTCGTAGTCGTCGAGGGCCGTCACGCGGAAGATGTCGCGGGTTCGCGCCAGGTAGCTGACCGCGTTCACGAGGGCCGCGCGGTCGTGGAGCGACGGCATGCCGAACACTTCGTCGATGTGGTCCCTGGGCCAGGGCTTTTCGAGGAGCGTTTCGAGGGTGACGAGGATGACGCCGTAGCCCTCTTTTTTGCAGCGCTTGAGAAAGTCAGCGCCTTTGAAGTAGCTCGACAGGCAAAGAATGGTTTTCAAGAGCGAAGCTCCTTCGACGGTTCGGCGCGCCTCTTAGCAAATGCGCGTCGCGCGGCGAAGGGTGCCCGAGAACTATCCGCCGCCACCCGAGCCGCCGCCTCCGTCACCGCCACCGGCGTCGGGCGGGGGGGTGGTCTCCTCGGGGGCAGCCACGAATGCGCAGGCCGCCAAGAGCTCGGGGTTCAGCGTGATGATCCCGCAGGGAGTCACGGAGCCCGCGTCCGTCCCGGCCACAAGCGCGATGTCGGGGCACGAGGCCAGCGTAGCCGCGCCCGAGAGCTTGCAGTTCACCGTCCTGTTGATGGCGTCGATGCACGCGTCGACCTCTCCGTTGCTCGGGGAGCGCTCCGTGTTTTCGAGGCCGTGAAGGCATTGGTCCCGGTAGAACGACTCGCACGAGGTGACGTCGTCGTCGCTGAAACCGTCGACGCAATAGGGCGCGGACTTGCAGCGAAACTGCTCGATTTTGCGGCAAGCGTCGATGCCCACCGCGTCGGTGCCACAGCCAAAGGCCGACGGCAGGGCCGCCAGGGCAAGCAGCATCAACGTCGAAGGGACGCCGAACAGGACCGTTCTGCGCATCGTCGGGCCCGTAGCACGCGGCAAAACCCGCGGACCAGTTTTCGCCGACGATTCGTCCGTGGGGCGCGGACCGTGGTAGGTCGAGCCGTGCTCAGCGCCTTGGTCCTCGCGGCCGGCTTCGGAACCCGGCTCCGCCCCCTCTCCGACGAGCGGCCCAAGCCCCTTTGCCCGGTCGGCGATCGGACGGCCCTCGCGCATGTGATCGAGGGCCTGGCGAAGGGCGGCGTGGAGCGCGTCGTCGTGAACACGCACCACCTCGCGGAGGCCTTCGATGCGGCGACGCTCGGGGCGCTGCCCTTGCCCACGACCGTCCTCCACGAGCCGCATATTCTGGGCACGGCGGGCGGGCTGCGAAACGCCGCGTGGTGTCTCGGACAAGGCGATGTCGTCGTTTGGAACGGCGACATCCTGGTCGAGGTCGACGTGGGCGCACTGCTCCTCGCACACCGCGCCCAGAACGCCCTCGCGACGCTCGTGCTCACGCGGCGGGCGCGCGGGGAGGGGACCGTCGGGGTGGGCGCGGACGGTCGCGTCGTGCGGCTGCGCGGAGAGCGCTTTGGCGAAGAGAGCGCGGGCGGTGATTTCGTTGGAGTTCAAACTATTTCGTCCGCGCTGAGGGCTGCTCTCCCGGAGGAGGGCTGCCTGGTGGGGGACGTCTATCTGCCGGCGCTGCGCGCGGGTCGGACCCTCCACACCTTCGCGATCGACGGTCCCTTCTCCGACATCGGCAACCTGGGCGCGTACCTCGACGCGAACCTGGCGTGGCTCGCGGCGCGGGGCCTTGGCTCGTTCGTCGCTCCCGACGCCCACGTCGCGGAGGGAGTCACCTTGGACGGCTGCGTGATCGGCGCGCACGCGCGCGTGGACGGCCTCGGCGTGCTGCGCCGCGTCGTGGTGTGGCCGGACGCGGTGCTGGAGGCTCCTCGCGCGGGGGGCATCGCGACGCCGCGTGGCTGGGTGCCGGTTTCGTAGCGGGACGTCGCTTACCTACCGCCTGCCCGGTCTGATATTCCAAGGGGCCATGGCATCCGAAGAGGTCGCGGCGTCCGAAGAGAGCACCCCCAAAGAACCGTTTGAGCCCTACATCGCGCCCGAGACCGTGATGCGCGAGATCTCCGTACGGGGCGTGATCCTCGGCACGGTGCTGGGCATGATCTTCGGGGCTTCGTCGCTCTACCTCGTGCTCAAGGTCGGGCTCACGGTGAGCGCGTCGATCCCCGTCGCCGTCATCTCGATCACACTGTTTCGGCTGTTCTCGAAGCTCGGCTTCAAGGACGCCACGATCCTCGAGAACAACATCGTTCAGACCGCCGGATCCGCGGGCGAGTCCATCGCGTTTGGCGTCGGCGTCACGATGCCAGCGATCATGATCTTGGGCTTCGATCTCGAGATCACACGCGTGATGTTGGTGTCGATCTTGGGCGGGCTGCTGGGCATCTTGATGATGATCCCGCTTCGTCGCGCGCTGATCGTCGATCAACACGGCAAGCTGAAATACCCCGAAGGAACGGCCTGCGCCGAGGTGCTCAAGGCGGGCGCTTCGGACGAATCGAAGGAGGCGTCGTCGGCCAGCGCCAAGGCCGAGGCCAAGCTCGCGGAGGAGCGCGGCGTGGCGGGGATGAGCGCCAAAACCATCTTCGCGGGCTTCGGGATTGGCTTGATTTACAAGACCGTGATGGTGGCCCTGAAGGGCTTCCGCGATGTGCCGGAGAAGGTGTTTGGAGCGCCATTCAAGGCCGGATCCATCTCGGCGGAGATCTCGCCCGAGCTGCTCGGCGTGGGCTACATCATCGGGCCGGGCATCTCGTCGGTGATGTGCGCTGGGGGCGTGCTTGCGTACCTCGTGCTCATTCCGCTCATCAAATTCTTCGGCGACGCGATCCCTGTGCCGCTGGCGCCAGGCACCATTCCCATCAGCGAAATGGGGCCCCACGAAATTCGCAGCGCCTACGTGCTGTACATCGGTGCGGGTGCCGTCGCCGCGGGCGGCATCGTCAGCCTCGGTCGCAGTATCCCGACGATTTGGCACGGCATTCGGCAGGGTTTGAAGGACTTTGGCGCGGGCTCGCGCGCGACGCAGAGCACGCTGCGCACGGAGAACGATCTGTCGATGCGCTTCGTGCTGATCGGCGTGCTCGCGCTGGTCGGCGCGATCATGGCGTTCCCCTCGCTGCACATGAACGTGCTTGGCGCGCTCCTGATCATCGTGTTCGGCTTCTTGTTCGTCACCGTTTCATCGCGTTTGACCGGGGAAATTGGCTCTTCGTCGAACCCCATCTCGGGCATGACGGTGGCCACGCTGCTGCTCACCTGCCTTGTGTTCCTCGCGGTCGGCTGGACGGGCCCTTCGTATTACGTCACCGCGTTGAGCGTCGGCGCCATCGTGTGCATCGCCGCATCGAACGGCGGCACGACCTCGCAGGACCTCAAGACGGGGCACTTGCTTGGGGCGACGCCGCGCCTGCAACAGCACGCGATCCTGATCGGCGCGCTCGCGTCGGCGCTTGTGCTGGGGCCGATCCTGCTGCGGCTCAACGAGGCCTCCACCGTTTACGTCCCCGCCGCCGAGGTGGCCCCCGGTTTTGTCGCGGACACGGCCAAGCTCGGCGAGAGCGAGACGCTGACGGGCCCGCAAGCAGCCAGCGATTCGCACGCGTACCGCGTGTACCAAAAGGCCGACGACGTGGGCGGCCCGGCCGGCAAATACCTCGTCGACGACGCGGGGAAAGCCGCCTATTTCGTCGATCCGGGCATCAACGGCACGCACACCACGCGGCCCGATGGCAGCGAGGTGCGCAAGTTCGATGCGCCGAAGGCGACGCTCATGTCCTACATCATCAAGGGCATCCTCGATCGGCAGCTCCCGTGGGGTCTCGTGTTGTTCGGGGTGATGATCGCGCTGGTGCTCGAGATGAGCGGCATTCCATCGCTGGCCTTCGCCGTTGGGGTGTACTTACCCCTCTCGTCCTCGACGCCGATCCTCGTGGGAGGCCTCTTGCGTTGGCTCGTGGATCGTCGGCGAAATGTGCGCTTCAAGGGCATGAGCGAGGAGCAGATCTCGGCCGAGAGCGACAAGAGCCCTGGTGTGCTGATGGCGTCGGGCTACATCGCGGGCGGCGCGATCGCGGGCATCGTGATCGCCTTCGTGGCGGGCCTGTTCGAAGACGTCGACGCCTCGCTCACCACCTGGTCGAAGGCCAACAACCCCTTCTTCGAAGGGCCTAACGCCGACCTTTTGTCGATGTTGCCCTTCGTGCTCATCTCGGTGGTGTTGCTCTACGTCGGCTGGGAGAAGCTCCTCGCGGGCGCCAAGGCCGCGCCGAAAAAGGCCTGAGCCTAGGGGAGATAAAGCTCCACGGAGAGGGCCGGCGAGCCGTCTTCGTGGTGGCCACCGAGGATCGCGAGGCCGCCCGTGGGGGTCGGCTCTGGGCGCCCAGCGATGCGCGGCTCGCGCAGCGGCACCTCCACCGCCGTCTCGGATCCCGTGTCCACGAGGTATACCGTCGTCCATGGTACGGAGGTCGTTTGAGCTCCAACGACCAGCGCGCGCGTGGAGTCGAGGCCGTAGGCCCGCACCGAGGTGAGGGGCAGCGGGAGGCCGAAACCAAGGGGTTGGGGCGCGCAGTCGGTGACGCACGCGGGGTCCAGCAGGCGGAGCGGCGCAGGAACGCCGCCGTCCGTCCCCCCCGCGAGCAGCACGCGCTCGCCGAGGACGCAGGCGCCCGCGCCCTCCACCCCGTCGCTGGGCAGCGGCAGGGCTTGAAAGGCCGCGCCCGCGCTCGCCAAAAGCTCGGCGCCGGAGCCCTCGGCGCTTCCGCCGATTACCCACAGCCCCTTGCCATCAACCCACAAGCTCGCCGCGCCGCGCCGCGCGGTGATCGTCGTCGAAGCGCTCAACGCGCCTGCGCTGCTTACACCGAGGACCTTTTGTCTCGGACCGGAAGGGGACGTGGGACCCACCACGTACGCGCTGCCGCCGCTGCCGAAGATCACGGAGCCGTCCGCCACGTCGCCCGGGCCCGCGAGCCCGGTGGGCCAGGTCGGCGCGAAGCGTGTGCCGCTCTCGAAGTCGAGCCAGGTGGCGCTCTCGTCGTCGAGGGCGAGCATCAGCGTGCCCTGCGTCACGATCGTTTGTGCAGCAAACGAAAGCGCGGTGGTCTCCGCCGGTCCGAGGACCGCGAGGTCGTAGTAGTCCATGGTCGTGGCGCCGCCTTCGTCGCCGCCCGTGGCCAGCAAGAAGCGCTCGGCGAACACCGTCGTTGCGGCGTTGTCGTGGCCCGCGGCGAGCCCCTCCGGCGGCCGCGCGAAGGTCCCCGTGCGTTGCACGAACACAGGCAAAGCACCGCCCGTCGCCCCCGCGAGCGAGATCGGGATCGAGCGCCCGCGCACGACCACGTTGCCCGCCGCATCGAAGCCCTGGACCGCGATTTCGACGAGATCGTCCGTCGGCAGATCGCCCAGATCGAAGCTCCCGCCGGGCGTCGTGGACGCGCTCGCTTGCACGTCGCCGGCGCTCGTCGTAGCGACGATGTCGATGCGCGTGACGGCTGGCTCGCGGGTGAAGGTGTCGGTTTCTTGGCCGACGACGATGTTGACCGTGACATCGACGGTGTCGTCCGAGCAGCCTAAAACGAGGGCAGAGCTCACCATCAAAGCGGCGCATCGGCGCGGTTGCATCGCGTCAATCTAGATACGTCGCCGTGCTGAACGCCCGCGAAATCTCCGCGCCGCCTGATCCCCTCGCCCTGGCCCGAGGTCTCGTGGGTCACGGCCCCTTCGCGCTGCTTCACACGGCGGCGCCCTACAGGCCGGGCCTCGCGTCCACGTCGTACATCGCGGTCGAGCCCGACCAAACGAGCTTCGCGCCGGACCCCTTCGCAGACGATCCGTGTCTCGGACAGCCGGGTCCCTTCGCGGAGGTGCCGCGTTGGGTGGGAGTGCTCCCCTACGAGGCATGCCGAGGCAACGAGCGGCGGCGGTGGGCCGGCGAAGAGCGTCGTCCCGCGCCCTCGTTGGTGCGCCCCGAATGGCACCGTTTCCGAGGGATCGTGCGCGTCGATCACGTCGCGGGCCGGGTCCATGTCATCACCGACGAGCGCGATCGAACGTTGGCCTCGTCGCTCGCGCAGCGCCTCACGACGTCGCGAGGCCTTCCTCCGCGCGCGGCCCTTCGCGTGCAGGTCGACAGCTCGGAGGCGCCGTCGCTCCACATCGAGCGCGTGATGGCGGCGAAGGAGCTGATCGTGGCGGGGGACCTCTACCAAGTGAACATGGCTCGTGCGCTGCGCCTGCGCACGACGGGATCCGCGCCGAGCTCAAGCGGCTTGCTTGCCCTCTACGAACGCCTCGTCGCGGCGTCGCCCACGGCCTTCGCGAGCTTCATGGCGCTCTCGAACGAGCGCTGGGTGCTCTCGACGTCGCCCGAGCTGCTGCTTCGAGCCCATGTCGAGCCCGGCTCGTCGCGCTGGTCCGCGCTCACGACCATCCCCATCAAAGGCACGCGTCCGCGCGGCGCCGACGCCGAGCACGACCTCCGCCTCGCCCGAGAGCTCGACGCCGATCCCAAGGAGCGCGCCGAGCTCGCGATGATCGTCGACGTCGAGCGCAACGACCTGCATCGCGTGGCCTGTCCGGGACAAGTGCGCCTCGTCGCCGGGCCCGAGGTCGTGCGCCATCGAACGGTATTTCACCGCGAGGCCGTGCTCTCGGCCCGCACGCGCGTCGATGCCTCGCGGGCCGACGTGCTCGGCGCCATGGTCCCAAGCGGCAGCGTCACGGGCGCTCCCAAGGTGCGCGCCATGGAGGTCATCGCGACCTTGGAGGCGGCCCGCCGCGGCCTTTACACGGGGGGCCTCGGGTACGTCGGCCACGACGGCGCGCTCACCCTCGCGATGGCGATTCGCACCGCCGTGATGCACGGCGACGAGGGCAGCTATTTCACGGGGGGAGGCATCGTGGCGGGGTCGGACCCCGCGCGGGAGCTCGCCGAGACCGAGTGGAAGGCCCTGCAGCTTCGCCGAATCGCCGAAGCCGGGGGTTAATGGGGCCGATGTAGGATATTGTAGACACAAACTTGGATCGGCTTCGAAACCCAGTGTATCCGGTGAGCATGTCGCGCCGGGACCCTTCGGGGATGAGCCGGCGCGAGAGAGGCAAGACCCATGTTCGGTGGCCACGACAGCTTGGATTCCGGAACCGTGCGCAACCTCGATGACATTCAGGAGGCCGAGCCCGGTCGGCGCGGCAGCCGCCTCGGCGCCCTGCTCCTCGCCTCCCTCGGTGGCGCGTGCATTGTCTTCACAGCGGTGGCGCTCGTGCGAACCACGCCGAAGGAAGCGCCTGCGGAGGTCGATCCCCTCGGTGATCTCGTCGCGCGCATGCACCCCGAAGGCGAGCCCGCGAAGGTGGCCAACCGCGGCGTGGGTCAAGACGTGACCTTCCCGCGCATCCTCTCGGACGCCGACAGCCCGACCACGGCGCTCGAAGCTGTCCGAGACACGAAGGCCGCGCCGCCCCCGATCGACGGCCTCGCGCTGCCGCCGGGCTCCCCCACCGCGCCGCCGCCGGCGGCCGATCGTTTGCCCGTCGTGCCGCTGCCGGCGCAAGCGATCCTCGAAGCGTTGCCCCGTGAAGGCGCGCCCGATCAGCTCACCTCGATGGCCCGCCACGTGTCCCGCGAAGAGACCGTGGAGACCGTCGCTCCCGGCACCAGCGGAGGCTACCAACTGCAGGTCAGCTCGTTCAAACAGGCGAGCGAGGCTGAGGCCTTCGCGGCGGCCCTGCGTCGCCGCGGTCACCGCGCCTACGTCGAAGCCGCCGAGGTCAAGGGGCGGGGCCTCTGGCACCGCGTGCGCATCGGGCCCTTCAAGTACAAGCGCTCGGCGGTCATCTATCGCCAGGACTTCGAGGCCAAAGAGCGGCTCGTGAGCTTCATCGTGGATCCGCCGAAGACCACGGTGAAAATCAAAGACGCGGAATAGCCTCGGTTTTGGCCGGCGCACGGGCTTCGATCTGCCGCGCGCCAAGGGCCTCGTGATAGAAAGGCCGTGTGACCATCGGCAGCGGGCGTGCGGCGTTGTTGGGCGGGGCCGTGTTTTTGTCGGCCTTGGGCTGCGACAAAACCATGAACGAAGGCGACTGCTCGGCCGTCGCCGCCAACATGCGCAAGGTCTGGGACGAAGAGGCCAAGAAGGCCGCCGCCCCCGACGCGCCCGGTGCCGAGAAGGCCGCGGCCGTGATTCAGGCCGAGGGTCAGCGCATGGTCGATGGCTGGATGGCCGAGTGCAAACAAGAGCTCGAAGGCCGACGCGTCGACAAAAAAGAGATCGAGTGCTTGCTCGCCGCGACGACCGTCGACGGCATGGGCAAATGCGCTGATTGAGGTCGCGCCCTCGGGCGGGGCGACGGGGGGCGCGACCGCGCGGTCAGCTATCGATGAAGCTCTTGAGCTGCTTGGAGCGGCTCGGGTGACGCAGCTTGCGCAGGGCCTTCGCTTCGATTTGGCGAATCCGCTCGCGCGTGACTTCGAAGTCTTGACCCACCTCTTCGAGGGTGTGGTCGCTCTTTTC
>CAYLJT010000041.1:0-19609 GCA_964383995.1 uncultured Polyangiaceae bacterium | reverse complement strand
GAGAAGGCGAACAAGGCGGCCCCCCGACCCCCGACGTCGAGGAGGTCTGCAACTATCTGGACGCCCTGTCGTACTCCCGCGCGCAGCTCGCCGACCGAAAGGGCTTACCCCTTTCGATGCGCCTTTTGAATGAGACCCATCGCCGACTGATGCAAGGAAGCCGTGGTGCGGAGAAGCGACCCGGGGAGGTTCGGCGTAGCCAGAATTGGATCGGCGGAAGTCGGCCGGGCAACGCCACGTATGTGCCGCCACCACCCCACGCCTTGGGCCAAGTGCTGGGCGCGTTCGAGAAGTACCTGCACGCGGACGACACGCTGCCCCAAGTAGTAAGGGCGGGCCTGCTTCACGTGCAATTCGAGACCATCCACCCCTACCTTGACGGCAACGGTCGCATTGGACGTTTGCTCGTTGCCCTTTTGCTGGAGCACTGGCAGGTGCTCAGCAAGCCGCTCTTGTACCTCAGTCTATTTTTCAAGCGGCATCGTGCAGAATACTACCGTAGGCTGAGCGCAGTTCGCGTGGAGGGAGACTGGGAAGGTTGGCTAGATTTCTTCCTTGACGGAGTAGCGACAATCGCCGACGAAGCGGTGCGCTCCGCGCAGGATCTTTTCCAGCTGGTAGCCACGGACCGCACGCGCGTGCTTTCGCAACGAGGCGCGTCCGTCCTGGCGCTCAGGCTCTTTGAACTCTTGCCTCGTCATCCCATCGTGACCGTGACCGCCGCCATGAAGCTTGCGCAGACCACCAAGCCAACAGCCGGCCGTGCCATCGAAACGCTGGTTTCTGCGGGCGTTTTGCGAGAAACAACCGGCAGGAGGCGCGACCGAACGTACGTCTACCAGGCCTACCTGGAACGCCTTCGAGTCGGCACGGAGCTGGGAGAGCGGCAAGGTCGCGAGCGGAGCGTGCGGTGATGGTGAGTCGCGACTGCCATCGTGAACAGCCATGGGCGACGTACGACGTGCTTGCACGCAAAAGGGCCTGAGCTACCCGCCGTCGACCCAACGCCAGGCCAGTGGGTGGAGCGCGCACCCTATGGTCAGAGCGCTGGACTTGGAATGACTGCGCTCGATACTTGGTTGGCATCGAGCAGCTCCGCATACCCAACGCCGAGGAGCGGCGAAATACGAACGGCGTCGAGCGGAACATGCACCCCCGCGGGCGTCAACCACTCATCTGGGAACGCCAGGAGGTCCGCTTTCCGGTTGTCCCGGACATCCCCCTTTGCTTCGGGGCTCCGAACAACTGGCAGCACATAGCTCCCTCCGCTTCGGACAACCTCCACGACTGCCCCCGGCGCGATCTCCCGTCCGCGGGCACGCACTAGGATGGGCGTCAACCAGGCAGATGTGTCGTTCAATATCTTCCGCACTTCGGGCACATCCTCCTTGTGCTCGTTCCGAAGGACGCGCCTGATTTGCCTCCGGGGCGAATGGTGGGACGTCTTGAGAAGTGCCCAGTCCCCATACATGCACGCAGCCATCCAGCGAGGGCTCGATCGGAGTAGCGAAGAGAGGGCGCCTTCGGAGAGACGCCCCCCGTCCATGCGGGACCACGGTTCACCCTTCAGGCGGAAGTTCGCATGAAACGACGTAGTCCAATAGACGCCAACCTTGCCACCGGACACGCGAAAAGCAGCGCCTTGCAGGTACGGCAGCAGGTCGATAACTGCTTTGCACGTCGTGTGGTAGAGTTCAAATTCGTTGACCACGTCATGCCGTCCCTTGCGCGCCCTGGCGCCCCTGCCGTCGGAAGAGCTTTCAACGGTTCCGGGGTTGGCCTACCAAGCCCCAATCACCTTCAAATCAATCAGACCCGTCGTAAAAACCGAGCTGTTTCTTCGCGGACGAAATCCTCTCCTCGATTAAAGGACTCTTCGCCAAATCGACCTCTAGGTCTTCAAGGAGTGCGAGCAAGCGGGTGAGTCCCGCTGCGGCGCGACTGGTTAGAAGCGGATCACCAAGGCTGTCCAGGTATTCGGCTGCCTCTGAAACATCCTTCTCTCGACTTAGAACGAACGCCTCGATAGATGCTTCCAAGATGCGCGCAGCCCACACAATCTCTTCCCCTTCCAGATAGTAGAGCTGCTGAATCGCGCTCAACACCTGCTCGCTGGTCCGGGGGAATAGATATTTATCGACGTCCGGACTGGGCGGGCATTTGGTGTAGTAATAGTTCGGCGTACCACTGTCGGGGTCGGCAAACACCGCTTGCTCCTCGGCAATTCCGATAACCTGTTCCAGGGTGGGTCCGATCTTTTCCAACCAGGTCATTGTCGTGCTCCAGAAAGCGGCGAGCCTTGTTCCTTGTCGTCGCCAATCCAGTTTCCGTGCCGGATGGTGGTGTCGAGCCATCCGATGTCATTGTCTTCCGCGGGCCATTGGATATCACCACGGGCCCTTTCGAGCTTCGGTCCCAGCCGCTGCCCAAGATGTTTCAGAAACGTCAGTAGTGGTCTTTCGTAGGTCTCTGCTTGATCGTTCGTCAAACCGAACGCCATGGGGAAGAGCCGCAGGCGAACATCCTCCGCCTGTAAGGTTTTTCGCATGTAGTCCCAATAAACCGGTGGATCTACGATGGCACCAGCGAAAAAGTCGGAGAGGGCTTCCGTGAACAGAGAATTGCATGCACCCATGGCAACCTGAACCGCCGTGAAGAGGTGCTCTTGCAGGAATGGGTCTACGCGGAGGAGCTTGGCAAGCTCGGTCTCACCACCCTCATTGGAGAGCGCGTCTATTCTCTCGGCCACCGCCATGAAGAATGCCTGGGCAAACGGCATGGTGGCAAGGTAGCGGTGAAGACGCTTCACAAAATCCGAAAGGGGCGCATCCTCTCCCAACTTTGTGCGAAGATTGGACACCGCGGCCCCCAGAACCTCACGCACCGCAACGGTAAATGACGTCTTCGCTTCAGCGAAGCGTACGAGGGGCGGGTCTGCGCTCGGAACTCCCTCGAAGAGGCGCTCCGCGGCATAAGCCGCAACGCTGTCTTGCCACGCATTGAACCAGGCGTTGAGGTCAAGCTCGCGAAAGAGCAGGTGGTGAGATATCTCGTGAAGAACCTGGAAGATGTCCTCTGGATGAAACAGGTTCACGGATGCTATGCGCAGCACGATAAACCGCTCTTGACGTGTGTCGTAAAGGCGGTCTGTTTCAATGACAGGCACCGACCCTACGTAGATGAGAGGGTGGACTTGGAGCTTGAGGTCGGGTGTTATCGCACACAGAACCCTCTCGACGATTCCCACGAATCCTCGGAGCACCTTATGAAGGGCTGACGAGTCGTAATAGGCAAGGTCATTCTTGAAGGTGACCGCGGTGAAATTGAGTCGGTGCTCCAGGCACAAGCTCAGGTCGGTGACGAGCTTGGTCAACATGTCCGCGGACGGTTGTTTAACGGTCACGTCATCGTGGTCATCGTGGGCCTCTAAGCTCTCCGACAACGTCCGTACCAGTGGTTGCAGAAAAGCCCCGAGATCGTTGACTGCACTGGATAGTAGCCCGCTTGAGACGACGAGATTGTACGTATTTAAAAGGCGCTCGAGCTGATCGAGCGCGTGACGCAGGCGGCGCTGCTTCTCAGAGGAAACCCGGGCCTTGGCGCTGTGAAAGCCTTCAATAGGCACCAACCGTGTCTCGTACTCGACGAGGTGAACGTGGGGCGGGAGCTCGCCATCCAAATCAGCTGCACCGAATACGTTCGCGATGTCCGAATCCGGCGCAAGGGACCGAACGACTTCGATGCCGCGCTTTGGAGCCAGTCCCCAAATCACGTTCGTTCGATAGATGTCGTGGCGGCCTTTCCTGACCCTTGCTTGCTCGGCGGCCAGGAATTCCCGCAGCGAGGTCATCGCCGAGGCGACCGCCGACGTCTCGGACACGTTGACATTTGATGGTTGTTGATAGACAATTCTGTCGAACACGCCCACGACCTCGCGTTCGAGGAACTGACCCGCGGGCCCGCCAAGACTGGGGCCGTCCACGCGCCCCTCGTGTCCTGGGTGGTAACCCATAAGGATAATGGGAGACGGTACCGCGGTGGGCGCGCCCCCGAAAGGACCGCCTTCGTGCATCGTTGCCGGTGGCTCGATCGGGAGGCCGTCGTCATCGCATCGCGCGGCAAATATAGTGTATGTGTCAGCGAAAAGGTGATTCGGCTTGGCAGCAATGGCCGCTGAGCGTTTCGACTTGTCCGCCCAACTCGCGACGTGTTGCATTGTTGTGTGACGCAACAATCGAACAGAGTCGTGCAAGACAGAGTATTCACTTCCCCACTGCAAAAGGAGGATGTCTTGGTATCCTGTCAACCGGAGGACCTTGCAGCGTGGTTTTGACACGTGTGCATTGACCACGGACAGAACATAATCTCGAACGATAGACGACGGGTCGCACCCGTTGGACCGCACAACGCCGTCGTTGATCCGAAGAAGTGTGACGCTAAGGAATAGCTCCTCCGCCAAACCCGCGGCATTGATGCCCGCTGGGTTGGTCGTGTCGGACCCGTCTTCGATGCCGATCAGGAGACGTGTGTCCAGTACCATGCCGAGCACATCGGCGTGACTCTCCCGGGCGGACTGGAGCGCGGGAGAGCGACCGGCAAAGCTCCGGTGCAACACATAGTCGTAGTCGCCATAGGCCGCATAGGTCCCCAGCGCCCCGCCGTTGCGCCGCAGCTCACCGAGCTTAGGCGTTCGCCGGTCGCCAGCGATCCGACGAGCTAGGATGACTGTGTGAAGGGCTGGAAACATAGCGTCCGACCAAACGCGAAGCACGGAGCGACCCCTGGGTCGCGACCGCCACAAGACAGAGCCGCAGCGCCCGCATGATGCACCCAACGGGCGGCGCGGCCAAGAAGCAAGCGCGACTTTCTGCTGCGAAAGCGGCGGTTGTCAACCACAAAAGTTGCTCGGACAACAAAACAAACGTCCGAGACGTTTGTTCCCGCAAGAGCCGGTTAGTCCCGCCGCAAAGCGGCTCGTCGACGAAGTGCGACTTTCGCCCACACCCCCCGCTCAATCCGCTAGCGACCTTGAACCACCCGCAAAATCCACGTAGCCTCGCGCACCGCGGATGAAAGACAAGCGCACGGTTCTTCAGGCCCTCCACCGGGACGAGCTTTTGGCCTTCGCCGACTCCCTCGCCCTTCCCATCGACGACCGGCGCAGCAAGACCAAGCTCGTCGAGACATTGGCCAGCTCGAAGAAGGCGTCGCTCTCTGCGCTCTTGGCCGACTTGTCTCGCGACCGGCTCAAGGAGCTTTGTCGGGCCCTCGGCCTGGACGATTCGGGCAAGGAAAAGGCCCTGTTGGTGGAAAGGCTCACGGGCTCGTCGGCGAAGGTTGCCGCGCCTCCCACGTCGACCGCGCTGGCTGGGCGGAGCAAAACGTCTCAGACAGCGGTTGAGCTCTTGGAGATTGCTCCGGGGGAGAAGCTGACCATCGACAGGTTGGAGCGGCACCTGTGGTCGGCGGCGGACATTCTTCGGGGGTCCATCGACTCGTCGGACTACAAGGGCTTCATTTTTGGGTTCTTGTTTTTGAAGCGCCTTTCGGACCGCTTCGATGAAGAAGTGGAAGCCTTGCACGGGGTGAAGGGTGCGGACCCCGAGGATCCAGACGAGCACGACTTTTTTGTGCCCAAGCGGGCGCGTTGGTCGGAGATTCAGAAGGTGGCGACCAACGTGGGTGACACGTTGAACAAGGCCGCCCAAGCCCTGGAAGACGCGAACACCAAGTTGGAAGGTGTGTTGGCGGGCATCGACTTCAACGACGAGCGCAAGCTGGGCGACGCGCGCAATCGGGATGTGGTGTTGGGCAAGTTGGTGCAGCACTTTGCCAAGTTGCACCTTGCCAATCAAAACCTGTCCGAGCCCGACATGCTAGGCCGCGCCTACGAATACCTGATAGAGAAGTTTGCCGACGACGCCGGCAAGAAGGGCGGCGAGTTTTACACACCGCGCATGGTCGTGCGGCTGATCGTAGAGCTGCTGCAGCCCAAAGAAGGCATGCGCATCTGCGACCCCACCTGTGGCTCGGGCGGCATGCTCATCGAGTGCGCCCACCACCTGGAGCGCAACGGCCAGAACCCCAAGAATCTGTCGCTCTACGGTCAGGAAAAGAACCTAGGCACCTGGGCCATTTGCCGCATGAACATGCTGCTCCACGGCCTGCCCGATTCAAGAATCGAAAAGGGAGACACCATCCGAGACCCCAAGCTACGCAGCGCCGACGGTCTGATGGTGTTCAACCGAGTCATCGCCAATCCGCCCTTCTCCCTGGACGAATGGGGCCGCGAGGTAGCCGAGCACGACCCCTACGGCCGCTTCGGGTTTGGCATACCGCCCAAAACCAAGGGCGACCTAGCCTTCGTTCAACACATGATAGCCACCACCGACGACAACGACGGCATGGTAGGCGTAGTCATGCCCCACGGCGTGTTGTTTCGAGGAGCCGCCGAGGGTGAGATCAGAAAAGGCATCTTGCAAGAAGACCTCGTGGAGGCCGTAGTAGGACTGCCAACCAACCTGTTCTACGGCACAGGCATCCCCGCCGCCGTACTGGTCTTGAACCGCAAGAAAGTTCCAGAGCGAAAAAGGAAGGTCCTCTTCATCGAAGCCTCGCGAGCCTTCAAGGAAGGTACGGCGCAAAACTACCTACGCGAAGAAGACGTAAACAGAATAGCAGCAACCTTCCGAGCCTACAAAAACGTCGACAAATACGCCCGCGTAGTCCCCCTGGAAGAAATCGAGAAGAACGACTTCAACCTGAACATCTCCCGCTACGTAGAGACAGCCGACGCCGCCGAAAAGGTAGACGTAGCCTCCGCCATCGCCCGACTACGAGAGCTGGAAGCCAAGCGGACCGAGGCGGAAAACCGAATGAACGGCTACCTCAAGGAGCTTGGGTATGATTCCTGAGGGGTGGCAGCCCTTACCGATTGGGCGAGTTGCTGCGCAAGAACAAAATAGTTTTGTCTTGGGACCTTTTGGGTCAGACCTTACGGTCTCTGACTACAAGGAGGTCGGGGTTCCGGTGGTTTTTGTCCGTGATGTGAAACCCAATGCGTTTCGCTGGAAGAGCAACGTTTTCGTCTCCGCCGAGAAAGCTGAAGCGTTAAGAGCCCACCAGGTTGTACCCGGCGACATCGTAATCACAAAGATGGGACTGCCCCCCGGAGTAGCCGCCGTATATCCAAGCGGCCTTCTGGACGGCGTGGTCACGGCCGACATCATACGTCTGCGACCCGACCGCAGAGTTGTCGATGCGCGATTCATCTCTGAAGTGCTTAACTCAGCGCCCTTCGGAGAACAAGTCGGCCGTATCACGGGCGGGCAGACTCGCCCAAAGTTGACTCTACGCGACTACAAGACCTTGACGCTCCTCCTACCCCCCCTCCCCGAGCAAAGGAAAATCGCCGCCATCCTCTCCTCCGTAGACGACGCCATCGAGGCCACGCAGGCGGTCATCGACCAGCTCCAGGTCGTCAAGAAGGCGATGATGGCCGAGCTGCTGACGCGGGGGCTTCCAGGTCGGCACACGCGGTTCAAGATGACGGAGATCGGGGAGATCCCGGAGGAGTGGGAAGTGGTTCCGCTCGACTCATGCATCGAGGCGGGGCGCCCCATTTGTTACGGTATCCTGATGCCTGGAAAGGGACACCCCGGAGGCGTTCCGGTAATCAAAGTGAAGGATATCAAGGACGGCGCCATCGACACGACGAACTTGCTACTCACGTCCCCGGCGATTGATGCGCAGTATGCTCGGTCCCGGGTCAGGAACAACGACGTACTGTTGACGATTCGCGGCAGCACCGGCCGAGTGGCGAGGGTTCCACTGAGTCTGAACGACGCCAACATTACTCAAGATACAGCCCGCCTCTCCATCAAGAATGGGATCGAGTCCAGCTACGTTTACTTTGCGCTGCAATCCGAGAATGCGCAGAAACAGATTCAGAGCGAAACCCGCGGACAGGCCGTGAAGGGAATAAACATCGGCGACGTACGTAAACTTCTGGTCCCGTTGCCAGGGGTAGAGGAGCAACGGGCGGTTGTACGGTTCTTCGACACATGTCGAGATGTTGACGCGTCGAATCTTCGAGAACTATCTGCCCTTCGTTCCGCGAAGGCCGCTCTCCTCTCCGTCCTTCTAACCGGCGAAGTCCGAGTCACCCCCGACGAGGTCACTCCATGAGCACGCGGGGCAAGGGTTGGAACGAGGCTACCCTTTCGGAAGATCCTGCGGTCGCCCTGCTCCAGAAGCTTGGCTTTACGTACGTGCCTCCGGAGCTGCTGGAAGCGGAGCGAGAATCCCTCAAGGAGCCCATTGTTTCTGCCCGCTTGGTTCGCTCCCTTCTCAAGCTAAATCCCTGGCTCTCCCAGGATAATGCCAAAAAGACGGCTCGGGCCCTCGCCGCTTCTCAGGCTACCAGTCTTATCGAGGCCAGCGAAAAGAACCACACGGATCTGACCCACGGCGTCTCCCTAGCGCAAGACGGCAAAGCCAGCCGTGACGTGCGCTTCTTTGACTTCGATGACCCTTTCCAGAACGATCTGGTCGTCACACGACAATACTCGGTCAAGGGCGCGAAGAAGCACATTCGACCGGACATCGTGGTGCTGGTCAATGGCATCCCACTGGTCGTCATCGAGTGCAAAAGCCCCACCCTGGGCGAGGGTTGGAAGGTCGAGGCGATTGACCAGTTTGTGCGCTACCAAGAGACCGACGACAAATACCGCCAGCTCGGTGCGCCGCGGCTTTTTGAGACGGTGCAAATCTTGATTGCCACCTGCGGGCAGGCGGCTGTTTATGGCACCGTCACCACGCCCTACCGGTTTTATGCCGAGTGGAAGACCTCGTGGCCCGTCTCGGATAAACAACTGCGCAACCTGGTCGGCGCTGCGCCCTCGGCCCAAGACCGGACGCTGGTGGGATTGCTGAGCCCTTCCAACTTGCTCGACATCGTTCGCAACTTCGTCGTCTTCGAGCCCGACGCCGCCAGCAAACGCAAAATTCGAAAACTGTGCCGCTACCAGCAGTTTTTGGCGGTCAACAAAGCCATCGAACGCGCCCGCAACGCCAAAAAGGCGGAAGACCGCGGCGGCGTGGTTTGGCACACGCAAGGGTCGGGCAAGAGCCTTACCATGCTTTGGCTTGCCCTGAAACTGCGACGCGACCCGTTCCACGAAAACCCTACGCTGGTCGTTGTCACCGACCGCAAAGACCTGGACACCCAAATCACCAAAACCTTTATCGCTTGCGGCTTCCCCAGCCCCGAACAGGCCGAGGGCCTCCGCGAGCTCCAGGCGCTCTTGGCCAGCCCCCCGGGCAAAACCATCCTTACCACCGTCCAAAAGTTTCAAGAACTGCGCGCCAGCAAAAGCACGGACAGACGCGTGCGCGCCAAAGAACCAGCCGCGCTCAACAGCGCCCGAAACATCTTTGTGCTCGCCGACGAAGCCCACCGCACCCAATACGGAGGCCTCGCCGCCAACATGCGCAGCGCCCTGCCCAATGCCGCGTTCTTTGGCTTCACAGGCACACCCATCGACAAAAACGACCGCTCGACCCTCACCACCTTTGGGCCGTACATCGACACCTACACCATCGAACAGGCCGTCGCCGATGGTGCCACTCTACCCATCTTTTACGAAGGAAGATTGGCCGAGCTACACATCGTAGGCAACAACCTCGACACGCTATTTGACCGCGTATTTGCCGACCGCAGCGAAGCCGAACGCGAAGCCATCAAGAAGAAGTACGGAAAAGAGCAAACCCTGGCGGGGGCGCCCAAACGCGTCGAAACCATCGCCCTCGACATCATCGATCACTTCACCAACCACATCGGCCCCAACCGCTTCAAGGCGCAAATCGTCGCTGGAACGCGCGACATCGCGGCGCTGTACAAAGACACCCTCGACCGCCTCCACGGCCCAGCGTCGGCGGTCATCATCTCGGGCACCAACAAGGACACCGAAAACCTCGTCCGCCACCACACCAGCGAAGAAGTCCGCAAAGAACTGATCACCCGCTTCTTGAACCAGGACGACCCCCTCCAGATACTCGTCGTCTGCGACATGCTGCTCACGGGCTTCGATGCCCCCGTCGAACAGGTGATGTACCTCGACTCGGCCCTCAAAGAGCACACCTTGCTGCAAGCCATCGCGCGCGTCAACCGCACCGCCGAAGGCAAGACCTATGGCTTGATTGTGGACTATTGGGGCGTCTCCGAAGCCTTGACGGAAGCCCTCGCCATCTTTGCTCCCGCCGACGTGCAGGGCGCCATGGCACCCAAACACGACGAGCTACCCCGCCTCCAGGCGCGACACCGCAACGTGCTGCGCTTCTTTGTCCGCGTCAAAGACAAGGACAGCTTGCAAGACTGCGTGGCCGCCCTGGCAGCCGAAGACACGCGCGCCCAGTTCGACGACGCCTTCAAGAAGTTCGCCCAAAGCCTGGACATGATGCTTCCCGACCCCGGAGCCCTGCGCTACAAAGACGACGCACGCTGGCTTGGCAAGATCCGCGGCGCGGTTGCGTCCACCTACCACGACGACAAGATCGATGTCTCGGACTGCGGCGCCAAAGTCAAGAAGCTCATCGACGAAGCCGTGTCCGCAGAAGGCATCCAGATACTCGTACAACGGGTGTCGCTCTTCTCGGCGGAATTCGAAGAAAAGCTCAAAGCGTTGAGCTCCGACGCGGCGCGGGCCAGCGAGATGGAGCACGCCCTGCGCAAAGAGATTCATGTTCGTCTGGAAGAAGACCCTGTCTATTACACCTCCCTCCGCCAGCGCCTGGAACAGATCATCGAAGACCGCAAGGCCCAACGCATCGACGCCGCCGAAGAGCTGAAACGCCTGGAGGAGCTCAAGAAGCTCGCCCGCGGTGCCGTCGACGCCGCACAAGAAGCCGGGCTCTCCGAGACCGGGTACGCCATCTACGGCCTTTTGGAGCCGAAAAAGCTGGGGGTCCAAGACACCGGGGCAGCACCCTATCGCGCGCTCGACGCGTCCATCAAAGAGCTTGCCTCCCTTCTGGAAGAGCTGCTGCAAAAGCATGTCCAGGTGGTCGACTGGACGCACAAAGACGACGTGCAACGGGAGATGCGCAAGGGCGTCAAACGCCAGCTTCGCGCGGCGGGCTATGGCGAGCAGGGCCTGGAGAAGACCACCGATACGATTGTGGATATCATGAAGCGCAGGCACGGAAGGTAGACCGTGGAGCGCTCGCAGGTCACCTGGGGAACCACGACCATCCCCTACGAAATACGGCGCAGCGCGCGGCGAGCCACGGTGGCTTTGAGCATCGACCCCGTGGGGAGCCTGCTGGTCACGGCCCCGGAAACCACGCCGCTCGGGCGTCTCGACGAGGTGGTACGGGCCAAGGCAAGGTGGGTGGTCGAGCGGCTCAAGGCTAACAGCGCGCCACCGCCACCGCGCCCGTCGCACGAATTTGTTTCGGGTGAAACGTTCTTGTACTTGGGTAGACAATACCGCCTGCGCGTGCTGCCCGAGAAGCAGCCGGCGCCCATGCGTCTCGTCGGGGGTTGGCTGATGCTCCCCGTGCCCGAGGGTCTCGCGCCGACGCACCATCCCACCTACGCCAAGGCGGCCCTGGTAGACTGGTACAAGCGAGCCGCGGCGGCAAGGTTGCCTGACTGGACCCTACCATGGGCAGACAGGCTCGGTGTCCAGATCCGTCGGGTGCTCGTGAGCGACCAAGAAAAGCGCTGGGGAAGCTGCGCAGCAGGCACCTTGCGCTTCAACTGGAGGATTGTTCAGGCCCCGCGGGCGCTTGTGGACTACGTGCTGGCGCACGAAGTGACCCACATGCTGCACGAAGACCACAGCCGCGAGTTCTGGGCCGCGCTGGGGCGTTTGATGCCCGATTACGACGAACGAAAACAGCGGCTGAAAGAGCTGGGTGGACGGCTTGTGTGGTGACGCCTTCGATGGCCTTGCCTTTCGTCCGCCCGGGCCGTAATCTCCCGTCATGGTGCCGACCTTCGCTGACCCCAAGACCGACTTCGTTTTCAAGCGAGTGTTCGGTGCCGAGGCGCACAAGGATCTGCTGATTGCCCTGCTCAACCATCTGCTCGAGCTGGAGGGCGACCAGCTCATCGTGGGGGTTCAACACCTGTCGCCGGAGCAACATGTCGAGCTGCCGGAGCTGAAGCTGTCTATCGTCGACGTCAAGTGCACAGACGCGTCGGGCCGAAGATTTGTGGTCGAAATGCAGGTGCTCAAGGTCGAAGGTTTTGAGAAGCGGGTGGTCTACAACGCCAGCAAGGCCTATGTCATGCAGCTCCGCAGCGGAGACGAGTACCCAGCCCTGTGCAACGTGGTCGGGGTGACCATCTGCAACTTCAACCTGTGGTCCGACAAGGACGCAGACGGCAACTACAAGGTGCCCATGCTGAGCCGCTGGCGAATGCAGGAGCAGCACGGGGGAGAAAAGGGCCTGCCGCAGATTCAGTATGCCTTTCTGGAGCTTCCCAAATACGTTGCGGGCAGTCAGCCCAAGACGCTCGTCGACAAGTGGGCCTTCTTTTTTCGCGAGGCCAAGAACCTCGAGGTGGTCCCCTCCGCCCTGGCAGATGCCCCGTTCCGGGAGGCTCTGGAGGTCACACGCAAGACAGCCTTCACCGCAGAGGAGTGGGAGCTCTACGAGCGCGCCAAGATGGCCGAGCAAGACGCGCGCGGGGCCCTGACCCTGGCGCGTGATGAGGGTAAGGCCGAGGGTAAGGCCGAAGGTAAGGCCGAGGGTAAGGCTGAGGCGGTCCTCACGGTCCTGTTGGCGCGCGGCATTGCCGTGGACGAGACGACGCGCGCGCTCATCGTGGGTTGTGCGGACGGCGCTAGGCTCGACCGCTGGCTGGTCGCGGCGATGACCGCCGTCTCGGCGCAAGACGTTGTTGGTGCGGATTGAGATTGAACGCACGCACGGCACTGAAGTGCCGTGCTATTCTTACAAAGTCCGCTTTGCGGACTCGGTCGTCGCGGGTTTGGGCGGATCTGGAATTACCTGGGCTGAGCGGTTTTCCGGGCTTATAGAGCCCCCCGGACCGCTCGCGCTACCCACGGGGCCAGCGCAAAGCCTCCCGTTCCGTGGCCTCCCGTGATCACCAGCTTGCCTGCTTGGGCGGCCTCCGCGACCTCGAATAGACCGCGCCCGGTGGGCGTCCACGGCCTCGCGCAGTAGCGCTCTACGTTGGGGAGAGCTCCCCTTCGCCGCAGCTCTTCGTGCTCTTTCGGAAACAGAAATGCCGCCGTTTCGTGCACGGTCCTCGATAGGTCTTCCAGACTTGTCTCGGACACTTGAGCCTTCTCCATGCCCACGTAGCCGTGGCCGGCGCTGACGTGGATGACGGACCTTCCTTCGGCGTCTTGGCCTGGAATGATGTTCGCCTGGTCGGCGGCGCCTTCGGCGGCGTAGCCTGTGCGCGATAGCTTGAGGGGCTTGGCTAGCGGTCGCTCATTGGCGGGTAGGGTTAGCCAACAGCCTATAACGGGGGCTAGCTGACCCTCGGAGGCTTGGCCCCGGTGAAGCGGGTTTCCGGTGGAGCCCGTGGATAGCACGTAGTGTGCTGCGCTCGCGACCTGACCTTTCACACGCACTCCCGTTACGACGCCCTCTGCGCTCCTTACCAGCTCGTCGACGGGGGTGCTCCAGTGAACCTGGGCTCCTGACCTCTCCAGCCAGCTCAAGAGGGCCTTGCCTAGCTTGTGGACATGCAGGGAGAAGCCTTCCACGACGAGGGCCCCGGCGATGTTCCCCCTGCGCACCGCCTCGTTCAATGGGGGAAGCTCGGCGGCTACTTGGTCGGCGGTGAGCTCGCGCAACAAACTGCCCAGCCTCGCTTCGCTTTGCTGGCCCACCTTCAGCTTGTCCATCGTGGGGTAGAGCCGCACCACCTCCTCGCATAGACCGACGGCCTGGAAGAGGTCGGGCGACTCGGCCATCCACTGCCTCCACAGCACCAGGCTTTCACGGTGCGCGCTCAGGATCTGCTCGTGGATGGTTTTGGCTTCGTCGGGCGTCTGACGTTCGCTTCTTTCTATCCAGGTTAGGTCGCTCGCCGCGCGCTCGTTGGCGGGTAAGGCCAACCAGCCGCCCTCCGGAATCGAGCGTTCGAAGGCGCCGCGCGGGCCGTCTGGAAAGTGATGGCGCCCTTCGTTGAGCGAGAAAATCCGGGCGTCGGAGCCACCAAAGGTGCTGCCGTGTTCGCGGAAATCGAAGGGCTTTCGCGGGTCGGGCGCGCGGTCGTACAGGGTAACCGACATGCCCGCTTGCACGAGCTCATAGGCCGTCGATAGGTTGACGATGCCAGCGCCGATCAGGATGACGTCGGTTGCCATGGACAGGGCACACGCTCAGTGGGCGTCGGCCCAGGTTGCGCCCTTGCCTACTTCTACCAAGAGCGGAACCTTGAGCTCCATGGCGTGGGCCATCGACTCGCGAATCTTCTGTGCGGCTTCGTCGGCGCTCTGCTCGGGCACCTCGAAGGCTAGCTCGTCGTGTACGGTCAGCACCATGCGCGCGCCGGGCACCACGGGCTTGGCGAGCCTTACCATGGCAAGCTTGAGCAAGTCGGCCGCGGTGCCTTGGATCGGCGTGTTTTGCGCGATGCGCTCGGCGTAGGCGCGGGCCTGACCGTCGGTCGAGCGCAGGTCGGGCAGGCGCCTCAACCTTCCCAAGAGCGTGTGCACCTGGTGATTTTTGCGGGCCTCGTTCATGGTCCGGTCCATGAAGTCTCGGACACCTTCGTAGCGGCGGAAATAGGCCTCGATGAAGGCCGCCGCCTCGGCCCTCGGGATGCCCAGGCGTTTGGCCAGGGCCACCGGGCCCATGCCGTAGATCACGCCGAAGTTGATGGTCTTGCTGCGGCGGCGCATCTCGTCGGTGACATCTTGCGCGGACACGCCGAAGATTTCCATGGCGGTGCGCACATGGACGTCTTCCCCCTCGCGGAAGGAATGGAGCAAGACCGGGTCTTCCGACAGGTGGGCCAGGATGCGCAGCTCGATTTGCGAGTAGTCGGCGCTGACGATCACGCTGCCCTTGGGCGCCACGAAGGCCCTGCGAATCAACCTGCCGAGGTCGGTGCGGATGGGGATGTTCTGCAGGTTCGGGTCTTGGGAAGACAACCTGCCCGTGGCGGCCACGGCCTGGTTCCAACGCGTGTGGATGCGGCCGGTTTTGGGGTGGACCAGGCGTGGCAAGGCGTCGACGTAGGTGCCTTTCAGCTTGGCGATGGCGCGGTGCTCCAACACCAGGCCCGGCAGCGGGTGGGCGTCGGAGATGGCCTCCAAGGCGTCGGCGTCGGTGGAGCGACCGGTCTTGGTGCGCCTCGTGGCCTTGAGACCGAGCGTGTCGAACAGCACGGCCTCGAGCTGCTTGGGCGAGCCCAGGTTGAGGTCAGGCATGTTGACCAACGTCCGCGCTTCGTCTTCCAGGCGAGTCAGCTCCTTGGCCATTTGCTCGCCGAGCACCGACAGCGCGTCCGGATCCACGAGGACACCCGTCTCTTCCATTTCGGCCAGCAGCGCCGCGAGGGGTAGCTCCAGATCGCGCAACAGACCATCGAGCTTCTCTTCGGCCAGGCGCGGCGCCATGCGCTGCTGCAGACGCAAGACGGTGTCGGCAAACGGCGCGGCGTAGCCCACGGCTTCGCCGACCTCTACGTCTTCCAGACCGCGCTGGGGTAGGCCGCGCTTCTTGGGGGCGACGAGCTCCATGGGCTTCATGGCAATGCCCGCGTAGCGCTCGGCGACGCTTGGAAGCTCGTGCTTTTCTTCGGCGTCGAGCAGGTAGCTCGCTAACATGGTGTCGAACGTTACGCCTTGCAGGTGGACGCCGTGCATGCGCAAAAAAACATCGGCGAACTTGGCGTCGTGCGCCACCTTGGCGATGGTCGGATCTTCCCATAGGGGCCCGAGCACCGCGCTCACGTCGGGCCAGCCAAGCTGGGCGGGGGCGCCGAGGTAACGGTGACCCAAGGGTAGGTAGAACGAATCGCCGGGCTGGGTCGAAAGGGCGATGCCCACCACGTCCGCCTGGGTGGCGTCGCGGCTGGTCGTGTGGATCTCGAAGCCGAGCCGCTTGTCCGACCTTACCTGGACGGCGAACGCGTCGAGCTCGGCCTTGCTGGACAGCGTGTGGACCTTCCCTTCGACGGCGGCAGCGACCGGCTCGGCGGCGGCGGTCGGAGCCGTGGTCGGCAGCATGCGGAGCTGCCTTGTAAAGCCGAGCTCGCTGAAGATGGAGCGCAGCGTGTCGACGTCGAGATCGCCGCCAAAACGCAGGGCGTCTGCGTCGAACGCGATGGGCGCCTCGGCGTTGAGCGTGACGAGCTGTTGGGAGAGGAAGGCGTCGTCGCGGTGGGTGACGAGGCTCTCTTTGAGCTTGGGTTTCTTGACGGCGTCCAGGTTGTCGTAGATGCCCTGAAGCGATCCGAACTGGACGAGCAGCTCGGTGGCGGTCTTCGGACCTACCCCTTTGACCCCCGGCACGTTGTCCGAGGTGTCCCCCACGAGCGCCAACAAATCGCGCATTTTGTCGGGGCTGACGCCCCACTTGTCGACCACCTCTTGGGGTCCGTACACCTTGTCACGCATGGCATCCCACAGAAACACGACGCCCTCTTCCACGAGCTGCATGAGGTCTTTGTCTGCGGACGCGATGACCACCTTGAAGCCATGCGCGCGGCCCTGCTTGACCAGCGCGGCGATGTAGTCGTCCGCTTCCAGGCCGGCGCCCTGGAAGATGGGAATGCCGTAGGCGCGCACGATCTGTTCGCAACGCCGCATTTGCAAGTGCAGATCGGGCGGGGGCGCGGGGCGATGGGCCTTGTAACGCGGGTCGAGATCGTCGCGAAACGTGCGCCCAGGCGCGTCCATGGCCACGGCAAGGTGGGAGGGACGCCGGTCGTCGACCAGGCGTGAAAGCATGTTCACCGTGCCGTACGTCGCGTGGGTCGGCTCGCCGCTGGGGGCCGAGAGCGGCGCCACCGCGTGGTAGGCGCGAAAGACGTAGCCTGAAATGTCGATGACATAAAGGACGTCGGACGAGCCGGGGGGCGGAAGCTCCGTGGGGCGAGCGGTCATCGCGCCCTTGTACCACGAAGTGCTATTCGACGCGGCAAAAGCTTGTTCAAGAAGCGCTGGCCGAAGGCGGGCTGCGATTGGCGTTGACAGCGGGGCAGAAAATGGTGGACGTTGTAGGTTCGGCCTGAACCGTAAGTTGAGGAGAGCACCCTGATGAACAAACTTTCTCGAACGGCTTTGACCACCTCGGTAGGGCTGTTGGCCCTGCTGGTCGCGCCCTCGGCCCATGCGCAGTTTCTGTACAGTGCCGACATTGAGACCGGTGGACCCGCCGTGGCCGACTTCATCTTCAACGGCGTCACCAGCGCTGGCGGCCTCGACACCTACGACCTCACCGCGCGGGTCACCAACAACGGGCCCCGGGACATCACGAACGCCAAGCTGATGTGGAATTATTGGTGGGCGGACGATCCCTATGTGAGCCCCCTCTGGCAAGGCCTCAATTTCAGCGACGCCACGAAGGACTGGACCTATTCGAACGCCTACGGATCGGTCCTGACCCGGGTGTACGGGCCCGGCGTTTACTACTTCTTGATGGGTCAGACCGACGTGCCCCTGGCCTTCGATCGCAACGGCGATCCCAACTTCGCCTTTGCCACTCTGCAGTCGACGGACGCGGTGCCGACCTTCGATGTCGGTGACCTTCCTGCCAACGGCGGTTACGTCGATATCCAGATCTACGTGGACTTGATCCCGACCTCCTACGAAGGCTCGGCCTTCGTGGTGACCTCGACCGATCCTTGCTATTGGGATCCGAACCTGCCCGACCCCGACGGCGACGGTATCGCGGATAGCTGCGACAACTGCCCGCTCGACGCCAATCCTTCCCAAGCTGACTCGGACAGCGACGGCGTGGGCGACGCCTGCGACGTCTCCTGCCTGACCTTCCAACGCGGCGTGGGCTCCAACGTGGAAGACGCCTGGATCTCGACGCTCCAGCCCACGAACAACCTGGGTGGGACCACCACCTTGCAAACCAGCGCGTCGTCGAGCAACACGCGACGAGCGTTCTTCCAGTGGGACGTCTCGGCCATCCCCTCGAACGCGCTGGTCACCTCGGCCACCATGACGGTCTTCCAACTGTCGAGCTCGGGCCCGGCCAACCTGTACGTCCACCGCGTGACGAGCCCCTGGGCGGAGCTCTCGGTGACGGCCAGCACCCACCCCGCCTACGCGCTGGCGCAGGTCGCTCAGACGACCGTCGTCGGCAGCCCGACCAACCTTCCCATTACGTTCGACCTTACCAATTTGGTCGGCCAGTGGGTCAACGGCACCTACACGAACGACGGCGTGATGCTGCAACAAGGTGGGCCCAACGGCACCATGTTCGCGTCGAGCGAGAACGCCACATCGAGCCGGCGCCCGTCGGTCCAGGTGTGCTGGGTCATTCCGGGCTGACCGCCGCCTCCCTATCCACCCACCTTCCAAGCTCCGCAAAATAGCTGACCCGCATCTCCCGGGGAATGGCGTGCCCCACCCCCGGGTAGGTGGACAAGGTCACCGCCACGCCTTGACCCGCGAGGCGGTCGCGCGTCGTGCGGTCGAGCTCCACGGGAACGACCCGGTCGGCCTCGCCATGGTAGGCGAAAATGGGAGGGACGCCGGCCGCGTCGACGCCTTCGAGGAGCGGCGCGTGCAAAAATCCACCCATGGGTAGGGCGGCCGCGATCTGACCCTTCGCGCGGAGCGCCACGGCGTAGGAGAGCACGCCCCCTTGGGAGAAGCCCGTGACGATGGGCTTACCCCGCGGCGGGCGCTCGGCGACGATGTCTTTCACGGCCTGCACGACCGCGTCGGTGGCCACGCGGATGCCCTCGACGGAGGACGGATCGGCCACCTGCCCGGGCACGTCGAACCAGGAAAATCCGCCGTGGTAGGGCTTGATCGCGCAGAGCGCGACGACCCTCGCCTTGCGATCGAAGTCGCTGTACAGACCAATAAACGCCTCCGGGCGGTCCCCGAGACCGTGCATCGCGATCACAAGCGGGACGGGCTCGGCAAGGCTCGCGCCCCCCGTCATGACCTCGACATAGGTCAGCTTTCCGGCAGGCGCCGCCTCGGTCGCGGTGGCGGTGGTGGCGGAAGGAGCCCCGGGCTCGGCACCCTTGTCGCATCCGCAAATAGCAGGGAAGACCGCCGCGAGAGCGGCGAGAATGAGCACAAAACGAGGGCGGCGCACCCGGGGAGCGTGCCCCGAATGCGCCGCACGATCAAGCGACTTGGTATCAGTTGCTGAGGTCGACGGACTGCAGGCCGTAGGGGCCCATTGCGCAGAGCGCCAGGTCGTCGGCGATGGTGACGTTCCAGGTGTAGCCCGACAGCTCGGCGACCTGCTCGTAGGAGAGCGCGCTCATGTCGCTCGCGTCAAGGACGCTGATGCCGTTCGGGTAGTAGCTCGCGAGCACCAGCTTCTGACCTGCCACGCCCACCGGGTAGGCGTAGTAGTAATAGCCGCCCGTGGAGTCGTACTGGAAGTCTTCGCGGGTGATCGAGCTGCCGCCGAGGTC